>JAMFRY010000132.1 GCA_026225015.1 Alphaproteobacteria bacterium | reverse complement strand
GTTCTCGCTGGCGGAGAGGTCGATCAGTTTGTTGATGCTGTACGGTGATTGCGGCTCTGCAATGTAATTATGCAGAAAAGCCCGCAGCCAGGTATTGCCGGATTTCGGGTAGGAGGCGAGCCAGACGATTTTGCCCATGGGTTCGGTTATACAAGCCGTTGCGCGGGACACAAACTGCGATCAAAACCAACCAATCAAGGGGGGCCGATCAGAAATTGCAGCGTAGCGGCGGCGATAGGGCTGGCGTGGTCGTCCTGCCAGGCAATCGCCCGCAGATTGGCAAAGCGCCGGGTGCGGGTAATGATGGTGGCGCTGGCCTGGCTGGATTTCAATTCCGGGTTCGCCAGATATTCATGAGTGGCGGAGAACACGCAAGGCGTGCCGGAACCGGTTTCCAGCGTCAGCTGCGCGCTGGCGGTAAAATGCAGAAGTGCCGCGATCACGCCGCCATGCAAAGCCGGCACCAGCTTGTTGCCGATCAGATGTTCCGCAAAGGGCAGGCGGCCCATCACCGCGCCGTCTTCAAAATCAACGCGCAAGCCCAACATCTGAACGTAAGGCATTGCGCCAAGCGTTTGCAGGCTCGGCCCGAAATCGGGGCTGTTCATGCAGCCCGGATGGCGATGATCGCAAAGGCGGCGGTGGCGATTACCAGGGGATCGGAAGGGTCGCCTTCATGGGCGATGGCGCGCGTTGTGGCCGTGTTGGAATCCAGGCGCAGACATTCGGCTTCGCAGATAATGGCGGCTTTGGCCCGGCTTTTGCGCAAAAAATCGGTGCGCAGGTCGAGTGTCGCGGTGCGGTGGAATTTGTCGAGCCGGGTCTGGATGGCGGTGGTACAGGCTGCGTCGATCAGCGTGAGAATAGCGTATTCGTGGATTTCGCCGGTCTCGGCGTTGCCAACAAGCGTTTGCGCATAGGGTAGGAGATAGGCAATCCGGCCCAGGCCGCGTTCCTTGAGGGAAAAGCCCAGCACGCGGTAATGCGGCACGGAATCAATGAAAATCCGGTGGAATTTCTCCTCCGGCATTTCCAATATGGCGTTCACGGGCGGACAAGCCGAAACCCGGTGGCGACGACATACATCTCCTTGCTGTCCTTCCGGCTGGCGGGCGGTTTGGCGTGGCGGACGGAGGAAAAATGCTTCTTCAGCTTGTTCAGCATCTCCTGCTCGGCGCCGCCCTGAAACAGTTTGGCCACAAAGGCGCCGCCGGGGGTGAGCACGCCGGCGGCGAAATCCAGCGCCAGCTCGGCCAGCGCCATGATGCGGATATGGTCGGTGGCAACATGGCCGGTGGTGTTGGGCGCCATGTCCGAGAGCACCAGGTCGGCCTGGCCGCCCAGCAGTTCTTGCAGGCGGATGTCCATGCCTTCGGCGGAAAAATCGCCTTCGATGAAGGCGGCGCCGGTAACCGGAATGATCGGCAGCAGGTCGATGCCCACAACCTTGGCAGCACCCTTCGCCAGCGCCACTTGGGCCCAACCGCCGGGAGCAGCGCCGAGATCGACAACGCGGGCCTGCCTGCCGATCAATTTGTATTTCTCATCCAGCTCCAAAAGTTTGAAAGCGGCGCGCGAACGCCAGCCTTGCGCCTTGGCGGCCTGCACATAGGGGTCGTTCAACTGCCGGGCGAGCCAGCGCTGCGAGGCCGGGCTGTGCTTGGTGGCATGCTTCAGGCGCACGGTCTCGCGGCGGGGCGGCGGCGTGGTCATTGGGCGGCGGCGCGCATCATGCGGAGCAGCATGCCTTCGCGCAGGCCGCGATCGGCCACCGTGATTTCCGGCATCGGCCAGAGTTCGTGGATGGCAGCAAAAATAGCGCAGCCGGGGAGCACGAATTCCACCCTGTCGGCGCCGATGCAAGGATGGCTCAGCAACCCATCGCGGCCGAGCTGCCGGGTATGGATCAGCGCTTCGTCAACCGCGTCACGCTTGAGGCAAACGCCGTCGATCAGGTTGCGGCGGTAGCGATCCAGCTTGAGCGAGATGCCGGCAAGGGTGGTGACGGTCCCGCTGGTGCCGACCATCAGCACGCCGCCCTGGCGAATTTCCTGGCCGATGCGATGCACCGCCTCGAACGGCCGCAGCAAGGCCAGAACGTCGTCCACAACATGCGCGAATCCGGCTTCGCTGTAACAGGCATTGGCGCAACGCTCGGTCAAGGTGACGACGCCAACCGGGATGGAGAGATAACCGATCAGCTCCGGCGCCTTTCCGTCGCGATTCACGCGCACCCAGGCGATCTCGGTCGAGCCGCCGCCGATATCGAACAGCAAGGCCCGCCGGCCGCTGCGGCAGATCAGGGAGGCGCAGCTCTCAACCACCAGCTCGGCTTCCTCGCGTGGCGAGATGATGCTGATCGACAAGCCGGTTTCAGCGCAGGCGCGGGCGACGAATTCCGCGCCGTTCTCGGCCTGGCGGCAGGCTTCGGTGGCGATGGCGCGCAGGGTGGCAACCTCCGGGTCGCCGACGATGCCAAAGCGGCGGGCGCGCTCGGCGCAAATTTGCAGGGCGGCGATGGCGCGCTGCATGGCGGGCTCGGAAAGCCGGCCGGACTCGTAGAGCCCTTCGCCCAGGCGCACGACGCGGCTGAAGCTGTCCACCACCTGAAAACCGTTGGCGGTGGGGGTGCCGATGAGCATTCGGCAGTTATTGGTGCCAAGGTCGATGCCGGCAAAGGCGCGTTTTGCCCGGCGCTTTTCAGCCGCAAACTGGAGTTGGGGCTTGCTGGAGGCATGGATGGGGGCGCCAGAATGGGGGCGGGGCAGAAAAGCTGACATTCGCCTGACATAATCGCGCCTTTTCGCAGTTGCGAGCAAGTGCCTAATGCCTCGGCGTGGCGCCGGGTGACAATTTGGACCCAGGATGTTGCCCTCATGCCCGGTCGATGCTACCGCACCCCGCTACGGCGGCGTTGCGCTTATCCTTGGGGGATAGTTTAGCGGTAGAACTCCTGGCTCTGACCCGGGCAACCTTGGTTCGAATCCAAGTCCCCCAGCCAATGCGCGTATCAACCCCGTCCACCCCCACCCTGACCCTCCACACAAGGGGGAGGGGACGTTGTTCTTTGTGGGGAGGGCCGGGGTGGGGGAGCCACAGAAGCCTTGTAGTTTGGGTAATCGTCCCCCAATTGTGGAGCACAGAAATACTGAATTGTCTGAGTCTTTTTGGCAGGAATTCAGTTTATGCATCAACCTTTACACATCATTCGGCGCGCTAGGTCTCTACGATGAACCGGCGGCGCTGGCCCAAATACCCGGTTTGCGCGGCGCTGTTTGCCACCGGCCTCTGCCCGCACGCCGCCTCCGCGCGATGCAGCGCCACTGGCGTCCTGGCTGCTGGCAGCGTGGTGACATGCACCGGCACGGATAAGGCCCGGGTGGGGCAGGGGC
>JAMFRY010000131.1 GCA_026225015.1 Alphaproteobacteria bacterium | reverse complement strand
GCTGCCGAGCTGCATTGATAACCGGCCGCTGAAATTCGAGGAATGGGAGTCTTTCCGGCCGCAAACCGTTTTCGTCTCGGCAACGCCGGGGCCGTGGGAGCTGGAGCGCACCGGGGGAACCTTCGCCGAGCAGGTCATCCGCCCGACCGGTCTGGTCGACCCGATCACGGAAATCCGCCCGGTCGAGCACCAGGTCGATGACCTTCTGGCCGAAATCCGTGTGGTGACAGCGCAAGGCGGCCGCGTTCTGGTCACCACGCTGACCAAGCGCATGGCCGAAGACCTGACCGAATATCTCACCGAGCACGGGATAAGGGTGCGCTATCTACATTCCGATATCGATACGCTGGAGCGCATCGAGATCATCCGCGATCTGCGGGTGGGCGCGTTCGACGTGCTGGTCGGTATCAACCTGCTGCGCGAGGGGCTGGATATTCCCGAATGTATGCTGGTGGCGATTCTCGATGCGGATAAGGAAGGATTTTTGCGCTCCGTTACCTCGCTGGTGCAAACCATCGGCCGCGCGGCGCGCAATGTCGATGGCCGGGTGATTTTATACGCCGATGTGATGACGCGCAGCCTGAAACAGGCGCTGGAGGAAACCGATCGGCGGCGGACCAAGCAGACCGCCTGGAACAAGGCGCATGGGATCACCCCGCAAAGCATCCGAAAGCATATCGGCGAAGTGATCCATTCGGTTTTCGAACAGGATTATGTCACCGTCTCGCCGGTCAAGGATTCCTCGATTGACGAATTCGTCGGCAAGGACCTCAAGGCCAGCATCGCGACGCTGGAGACCCGGATGCGCAATGCCGCGGCCGATCTGGAATTCGAGGAAGCCGCCAGGCTGCGCGATGAGATCAAACGGCTGGAGGCGTTGGCGTTGGGCCTGCCCCCACCCCCGCCGCCAAGCCGCAGACCCAATACCGGCAGCCCGGCGCACCGCACGCCGACACCGCTCGGGCCCGGCGGTGGCGGATATGATCCGGAACAGCGCCGCGGGCGCAAACGCAAAGGACCTTGATCCAGAATATGAAATCCTTGTTGGTCGCTTGTTCGATTTTACTGCTGCCCGTATCCGCCTTCGGCAGCGCAGCCGATAGGTTGACCGGCCAGGATGCGCTGTACAATCTCTCCCTTGCCAAGGTCCGCACCCATGATGTCACAGGCGCCACCGGGCAGATGCGGTTTTCCATCGCGGATGGCTGCACCGGCTGGGGCACCACCCAGCACATGACATTGCTGATCCGCAATGCCGACGGATCTCTCACCAAAACCGTCACCGATTACGTTACCTGGGAGACCAAGAACGGCAACCGGCTCACCTTCAATCTCAGCGAGAGGGACAATGACGGCAAACCAGTCATCGATGACGCCGGCATCGCCGACCGCGCCGAAAACGGCACCGGCACCATCACCTATTCCACCCCCGCCAACAGGGTGATGACCATGCCGCCGGGGACGCTGTTCCCAATGGCGCATACCGCGGCAATCCTCGATGCCGGTGCTCAGGGCAGGAAATTCTTCTCCGTGCCGTTGTTCGACGGCACCACCGATGACGGCGCCCAGCATACCTTCGTGGTGATTTTGGGCCGCGACGGCCCGCTGGTCAAAAATCCCTTCCCCGGCCTTGCCGGATACGCCAGCACAAATGTGGATATTGCCTTTTTCGAACGAAAGAATTCCGACCAGAACCCGGACTTCCGTTCACAAATACAATATTACGATAATGGGGTCGCCAATGATATCATGATGGATTTTGGGGATTTCGTGATGCGCGGCGAACTCCAACATCTCGCCCTTCCGGCCTCCAACTGCAAATAATCGTTTTTTTTTAAATCGTTGTGGATTCGGCGAGTTCAGCCGGGTTGCTGCTGTCATTTCGTCTCGAATTTGAAGCTTGCTTGCCAGGCAAGCAGACCGCATCTCCTCCTAAAATTCGGTCAAAAACTCGGCAAAATCACGATCGACCCGCGTTTGTTGATCCGTTGCCCAAGGATGAAAACTGGACGGGTGGAACCGCCGAACGCCTGTTCAGCGGCTTTGGCTCAAGCAGGCCGCCGCTTGGCGATAGCCGGCGGCAAGGCTGAATCGCTGAAAAAGCGCCACTTTCCTGCAACGTGCCGGGTTGCTAGTATGCCGCGAATCGCTGCTATTTGGCGTTTTAGGCGGGCTTCACACAATGGTCCGGCGTCTGGAAGGGTAACATGAAGTTCAAGGCTGATCGCGCCACGCTGATAAAATCGCTGGCGCACGTGCAGAACGTGGTGGAAAAGCGCAACACCATTCCCATTCTGGCCAATGTATTATTGGCGGTGCGGGAGGGCCGGCTGACCATTGCGGCGACCGATCTTGAAATCGCCTTGGTCGAGGAAGTCCCGGCCCAGGCCTCGCGCAACGGCGCCATTACCGTGCCGGCGGCGACCCTTTATGAAATCGTCCGCCGCCAGCCCGAAAATGCCGAAATCGAACTCGACCATCCGGGCGGGGACGCGCAACTCACCTTACGCGCCGGGCGCTATTCCACCAGCCTGGTGGCGCTCGGCGTCGATGAATTCCCCAAGCTCGACGCCGGCAAGCTCACCCATACGTTCAACCTCTCCGCCCTTGACCTGCGCGGGCTGATCGATCGCACCAAATTCGCGATCAGCACGGAGGAAACCCGCTATTACCTCAACGGCATCTACCTGCATGCAGCCGAGTCCGATGGCGGCCCCGTGCTGCGCGCAGTGGCGACCGACGGGCATCGCCTGGCGCGGGTGGAAGAGGCGCTGCCTGAAGGTGCCTCCGGCATGCCGGGGATCATCGTCCCGCGCAAAACCGTCGGCGAGTTGCGCAAATTGCTGGACGAGGTCAGCGGCGATGTCGAAATCGCGCTCTCCGAGACCCGCATCCAGTTCACCATCGGTACCTTGCGGCTCACCAGCAAGCTTATCGACGGCACCTTCCCCGATTACGACCGGGTGATCCCCCGCAACAACGACAAGATATTGCGGGTCAGCCAGAAGGATTTCTCCGCCGCCGTCGCCCGCGTCTCCGCCATTTCCTCCGAACGGCACCGGCCGGTGAAACTCTCATTGGCCCGCGACCTGCTGGTCATTTCCGCCGCTAGCCCGGAACAGGGCACCGCGACGGAGGAGCTGGATTCCGACACCATCAAATACGATTCCGGCCCGCTCGAGATCGGCTTTCAGGCGCGCTACCTCAACGACGTGACCGAGCAGATGGAAGGCGATGTGGAGTTCATCTTTGCCGACGGCGCAGCACCTACCCTGGTACGCGACCCCGATGATTTGCGCGCCGTCTATGTGCTGATGCCGATGCGTGTATAAAATTCGGTGTGCCTGAACAACCCGCGCTGCGCCGGCTGACCCTTACCGATTTCCGCTCCTATAAGGCGCTCCGCTTCACGCCCGGCGCGCCGATTTGCGTATTCACCGGGCCAAATGGCAGCGGTAAAACCAATCTGCTGGAAGCCGTCTCCCTGCTGGTCCCCGGCCGCGGCCTGCGCGGCGCGAAATTCTCCGAACTCGCGCGCCGTGGCATCGAGGCGTCCGGCAGTTGGGCGGTGGCCGCCAGTTTCAGCGCGGAACCTGATTTTGACATCGGCACCGGGACTGCGGACCAAAATAACGATCGCCGGGTGTTTCGGCTGGATGGCGCCGCCCCGCGCAGCCAGGCCGAGATTGCCGCCCGGCTCGCCGCAGTCTGGCTTACGCCACAGATGGACCGGCTGTTCACTGAATCCGCCTCCGGCCGCCGTAAATTTCTGGACCGCCTGGTGGTCGCCCTGGAGCCGGCCCATGCCAGGGAGGTCGCCGCCTTCGAAGCCGCCACCGCGCAGCGCAACCGGCTGCTGGCGGACCACCGCCCGGACCCGGACTGGTTGGCGGGGCTGGAGGATTCCATGTCCCGGCACGCGGTTGCCGCAACTGCCGCAAGGCTCGCCCTCATCTCACGCTTGAATGCGGCGCTGGACTCCGGCGTGGCCGCGCCCTTTCCCACGGTGAGTCTCGCGCTGGATTGCCCGATCGGCGCGCGGCTGGAGCAAGCCCCGGCGCTGGCTGTGGAAGATTGGCTGCGCGCTTCCTATGCAGATTCCCGCAGCGCCGATGCCGAACGCGGCGCCGCAGGCATTGGGCCGCACCGCGCGGATTTGAAGATGGTGGATGCCGCGACCGCGCGCCCGGCCGCACTCTCTTCCACCGGTCAGCAGAAGGCCATGCTGCTTGGCATCATTCTCGGCCATGCCGCGCTGATCAGGGCTTCGCGCGGCAGCCCACCTTTGCTGCTGCTGGACGAACCTTTGGTGCATCTCGATGCTGCCCGGCGCTCCGCCCTTTTCATGGCGCTCGAGGCCCAGGGCTTGCACGCTTTGCTCACCGGCACCGATGCCGAACCCTTCCAGCCGCTAGCCGCCGCCTATTATGCCGTGCACGATGGCCGTATAGAGCCCGCATGAAATTTTGCCATCCATGCGCCTGCTGATTTTGGGTGATGTCGTCGGCCGCTCCGGCCGGGACGCCGTGCTCGCTTCCTTGCCCGGATTGCGTGTGCAATGCCGCGCCGATTTCGTCGCGGTGAATGCGGAAAACGCCTCGCATGGCTTCGGCCTCGCCCCGGAAATGGCGCAAGCTTTATTCGCGGCGGGGGCGGACGCCATTACGCTCGGCAACCATGCCTGGGACCGCAAGGAAATCATCCCCTATATCGTCAGCGAGCCGCGGCTACTTCGCCCGCTGAATTTTCCCCCGGGCACACCGGGCGCGGGCGCCGCTGTCATCACTTTGAAGGATAATCGCAAAGTCCTCATCGCCCAGGCCATGGGCAGGCTGTTCATGGAACCGCTGGACGATCCGTTCCGCGCCGTTGAAGACGTGCTGTCGCGCCACAGGCTTGGGCAAAACATCCACGCCGCGATCATCGATATCCATGCCGAGGCGACATCTGAGAAAATGGCCCTCGCCCATGCGCTGGATGGCCGTGTCTCCGCCGTTGTCGGCACCCATACCCATATCCCCACCGCCGACCACCAGGTTTTGCCCGGCGGCACCGGCTTTGTTTCCGATCTCGGCATGTGTGGCGATTATGACAGCGTGATCGGGATGGCCAAATCCGCCTCCGTCACCCGCTTCATTCGCAAAATGCCCGGCGAGCGCCTGGCCCCCGCCGAAGGTCCCGCCACCATCTGCGGCGCGTTCATCGAAACCGATGATAAAGGCATGGCGCTGCGCATTGAACCTGTACGCATCGGCGGCCGGCTGCTGCCGGCAATGCCAATTTGGCCAAACGGGGATTAACATGGCGAAGTTTGACCACCTCATCGGCAAAGAGATCGAAAGCGGCTATTGCAGCTGGGATTCCGATAGAACCCTGCTTTATGCCGTCGGCGTGGGCGCCGGGTTGGACGACAACCTCAAGGAACGTCAATTCACCACGGAGAATTCACCCGGTATCGCGCAACAGGTGCTGCCGACCTTCATGGTGCTCATGTCGGCTGGGGGTAACTGGATTCCGCTGCTGGGTTTTCAGGATGACGGCCAAAAGCCGGTAGGTATGGTGCATGGGGAGCAAAGCGTGTCGCTGGTGCGATCCATACCGGCGCAAGGCAGGGCCTTTGTTTCGCGGGTGTTGACTGGCGTGTATGACAAAGGCTCGGGCGCGCTGGTGGTTACGGAATCCCGTGTCACGCTCGATACCGGCGAAGTTCTCGGTGCCACGCGCACGGCGCTGTTCGTGCAAGGCCAAGGCGGCTTCGGCGGCCCCCGCACGCCGGCGGACGAGCAGCCCTGGAGCCGCCCCGAACGGGCGCCGGATGTGAAAGTTTCGCTCCCCGTCGGGCGCAATCAATCGTTGATTTATCGGCTCCTCGGTGATCGCACGCTGCATGGCACCGATCCCGCCGGAGCCCGGTCCGACGGATTCGAACGGCCGGTATATTACGGCCTTGGAACCTTCGGCGTCGCCGGCCGCGCCATGCTTCGGGGGCTTTGCGATGAACACGTCTCCCGTTTCGGCCGCATGGGCGGGCGCTTTTCCAAGCCGGTTTTTCCGGGCGACAGGCTCGACGCGCTCATCTGGAAAACGCAAGGCGGGGCGCTGTTTCAAATCTGGGTGAATGATGAACG
>JAMFRY010000130.1 GCA_026225015.1 Alphaproteobacteria bacterium | reverse complement strand
GCAGTCAAGGTTATGGGCAGTCAAGGTTATGGGCAGTCAAGGTTATAGGCCGTCAGGGGTAGGGGCAGTCAAGGTAGGGGGGTTTAGGTTTCCGGACCGCGCAGGTCAACTTGTCGCCACGCCCATAAGGATGGCGAAGATGGCTAGGCAAGGATGGTTCGGCGAGGGCGGAAGTCGAGCTCGGCAAGGTTTGTGGTGGACATCGCGGGGTGTAGAATGTGGGGGTTTAACAAGGCTTAAGCGTCCAAAGTCGGCAATGCCAATAAATACAACGGATAGATGAAAGACGAGTGATCGAAATGCCTGAAGTTATGTTTGCGGGGCCCGAGGGCCGGCTAGAGGGACGCTACCACCATGCCAGGGAACGCGGCGCGCCGCTTGCGCTGGTTCTGCACCCGCACCCGCTGCATGGCGGTACCATGAATAACCGCATTACTTTTTCCATGTACCAGGTGTTTCAGCGCCTGGGGTTTTCGGTGATGCGCTTCAATTTTCGCGGAGTCGGCCGCAGCCAGGGCAAGTTCGACGGCGGCATGGGCGAGATTAACGACGCCGCGGCGGCGCTGGACTGGATGCAGTCGTTGAACCCCGGCCATGGCGGGCTGTGGATTTCCGGCTATTCCTTTGGTTCCTTCGTGGGCATGCAGCTTCTGATGCGCCGGCCGGAGGTTTCGGGCTGGGTGAGCGTGGCTTTGCCGGCTGCCGGCTATGATTTCGGTTTTCTGGCCCCCTGCCCATGCGGCGGGCTGATGATCCATGGCGATGCCGATGAGCTGGTGCCGGAAGCCTCGGTGCGCAAGCTGGTCGATAAGCTCAACCTGCAAAAGGGTGTTTCGATCGATTACCGGGTATTTCCCGGCGCCGATCACGTTTTTGCCGAACATGCCGACAAGGTTGCGGAAGCGGTGGAGGGCTATGTGAGTCAGTCCCTGGCCCGCAAGCAGATGGCGCTGGCCGCCGACTGATACCACGCGGCTTTGACGGTGACCCGTTTTCTACCACACGCATCATGCCCGGCGGGCCCTGGCTCAAGCGGTGACTCGACCTATTCGGTCATGGGGTGATCGCAGTCAAGTCGTGGATGCCCGGCCTTCGCCGGGCATGACGGGGTTGGCATAACTCGCCACTTTGCGCAAAATCCTGCCGCCCGGCATCGGCTGTGCCACGCCAGTGGTGCCGGGGAGCGAAAGCGGTAATCCATACAGGCTGCGGACCGCGAGATAGCCGAAGCATTGCGCCTCCAGCGAGTCGCCGTCCCAGCCGGCGGCCTCCACGGGCTCCACCGGCGCCGCGAAAGCCTGTCGCAACCCGGCCATGATGGCGTTGTTCCGGCGGCCGCCACCGCAGACCAGCACCCGCAACGGCGCCGCCGGGATGGGCGCGCGCGCGATGGCGGCGACGGTGAAGGCGGTGAGCGTGGCGGCGCCGTCGGCGGCGTTCAGGTCCTGCATAGCCGCCGCTACGCTCGAGGAAAAGCTGAGCCGGTCGAGCGATTTTGGCGCCGGCAGCGCAAAATACGGATGCGCCAAGAGCTGTTCCAGGCGATCCTGCCGGACCGTGCCGGTGGCGGCGAGGGCGCCATCCTGGTCGTAATTCTGGCCGGTATGGCGGCGAACAAAATCATCCAGCGGACCATTGCCGGGGCCGGTATCGCAGGCCAGAATTTCGCCATCCGCGCCCAGAAATGTGATGTTCGCAACGCCGCCGATATTCACGATCAGCAGCGGTTTCGGCAGGCTCCTCGCCAGCGCCTCATGATAAAGCGGCGCCAGCGGCGCGCCCTGCCCGCCCGCTTCCACATCGGCGCTGCGAAAATCATAAGCCACCGGCAGATTGAACCTGTTTGCAAGAATGCCGGCGTCGCCGATCTGCCAGGTGCGGCGCTGTGCTGGAGCGTGCAGGATGGTCTGGCCATGCATGCCGATGATGTCGGTGCCCTGGCCGATCATGGCGAAGACGACGCAGTGATCCTCGGTGAGCCGGCGCTCGACATCCTTCACAAAGGGATCGTCGGCGTTGAGTGTTGGCGCAAGGTCGAGCAGGCGGCGGAGATCGGCGCGCAATGCATCCTCGTAATACATCGTCACCGTCATCCCGGTAGCGGCGATGTTGATGCCGTCGGTTTCCACCCAGGCGGCGTCCACCCCGTCCAGCGAAGTTCCGCTCATCATCCCCACGGCGCGGAGAAATTGTCCATCCATGCGCCTTGTGGTAGCGGGCGCGCGCAGATGCGTTAAGGGGTGTGATGGCCAGAAGTGAGTTTTTAATCGAAGCGCAGGCCCGCGGCTTCGTATTTCAATGCACCGACGAGGCGGCCTTGGATGCGGCCCTGCTGGCTGGGCCGGTTGGGGGCTATATCGGCTTCGACCCAACCGCCGACAGCCTGCATGTCGGCAGCCTGACTCAGATTATGCTGCTGCGGTTGCTGCAGAAGCATGGCCACAAGCCCTTCGTGTTGGTTGGCGGCGGCACCGGGCAGGTCGGCGACCCTTCCTTTCGCGAAGAGGCGCGGCAATTGCTGAATGATCAGCGGCTTGCATCCAACCTTGCCGGAATCAGCCGCGTTTTTGCGCCGTTTCTGCGCTTCGGCGCCGGCGCGGCGGATGCGGAAATTGTCAACAATGCCGATTGGCTGGACCGGCTCGGCTATATCGAATTGCTGCGCGAAGTCGGGCAGCACTTTTCGATCAACCGGATGTTGTCCTTCGACAGCGTGAAATCCCGGCTCGAGCGCGAGCAGGGGCTGACTTTTCTGGAATTCAATTATTCCATTTTGCAGAGCTATGATTTTCGCGAGCTGAGCCGCCGCTTCGGCGTGACATTGCAGATGGGTGGCTCGGACCAATGGGGCAATATCGTCTCCGGTGTCGATCTGGTGCGCCGCACCGATGGCAAACAGGTTTTTGGCCTGACAACACCGCTGCTGACCACAGCATCGGGCGTTAAAATGGGTAAGACGGCGGCGGGCGCGGTGTGGCTTACCGCTGACCATCTCAGCCCCTATCATTACTGGCAATTCTGGCGGAACACCGAGGATGCGGATGTCGGGCGGTTCCTGAAGCTCTTCACCGATCTGCCGCTTGCTGAAATCGCCCGGCTGGAGGCGCTGCAGGGCGCTGACATCAACCAGGCCAAAATTGTGCTGGCGACACAGGCGACCGCTTTGGCGCATGGGCGGGCGGCGGCGGAGGAAGCGGAAGAGACCGCGCGCAAAACCTTCACGGAAGGCTCGCAAGCCGAGGGTCTGCCCAGTATCGAGCTGCCCGCCGCGGAACTGGCGGGCGGCATTCCGGCTTTTGCGCTGTTCGTGCGGGCGGGTCTGGCCGGCAGCAACGGCGAGGCCAGGCGCCTGATCCGCGGCGGCGGCGCGCGCTTGAACGATGCCGTGATTACCGATGAGGCGCAGGTGATTTCAGGCGAAGGCGTGCTGAAACTCTCCGCGGGCAGGAAGCAGCATGTCCTGGTGCGGCCAAGCTAGAGGTTGGCCTCCGGTTTGCCTCGTCTTCGTGGCGTCAGGCGAGGTCACGGCGCGCGATGCAGGTTAATTCATTCTTGTTTCAGAACCATAACCCTGGGCGGAGCGGTGGGTCGATCGAGGATCATGGGCGTTATACCAAGAGGTGAATAGTTTGACGCACTGGTCGTACCTGAAGCGACAAAGAAAGTCGTGGATCCCGGCCTTCGCGGGGGATGACGTGGGGTGGCCGGTGGTTTCTTGTCAAAGTTTTCCCTGTGCAATGCATATTGACGCCTTGCACCGGGCCAGGTTTCGCCCAAGGCCACTGCTTACGGCGGGCAGCATCCCCGCAATTGCATTGCAAAATCGCAGGCAGCGTGCTGAGTGAAATTGCAGCTTGCCCGAAGGAGAATGCATGTCCGTCCATGCCGCCATTACCCACCGCACCAGTTACAAGTACGACCGGCCAGTCCAATTGGGACCGCAGACGATCCGCTTGCGCCCGGCCCCCTATGCGCGCACGCCCATCCTCTCCTATTCGCTGAAGGTCTCGCCGCAGCCGCATTTTCTGAACTGGCAGCAGGACCCGCAGGGAAATTATCTCGCCCGCGTGGTGTTCCCGGAGCGGGTGACGAGCTTCGAGGTGGTGGTGGATGTCGTGGCGGACATGGCAACGATCAACCCGTTCGACTTCTTCCTGGAACCCAGCGCCGAGACCTATCCTTTCGCCTATGAAGAGGTTCTCGGCGAGGAACTGGCGCCGTTCCGCGTACTTCGGGCGCCGGGCAAGCAGCTGCGCAGCCTGATCAATGCCGTGCTGGTGGCGCTCGGCAATAACGAGATGCGCATGGTGGACATGCTGGTGATGGTGAACCGGGTGATTGCCGAGCGCATCGCCTACGTGGTCCGGATGGAACCCGGTGTCTGGTCGCCGGAGAAAACCCTTACCGAGGCCAAAGGCTCCTGCCGGGATTCCGCCTGGCTGCTGGTGAATCTGCTGCGCCATCTCGGTTTCGCGGCGCGTTTTGTCTCGGGCTATCTCATCCAATTGACGGCGGATGTGAAGCCGGTGGATGGCGGCGCTGAAGGTCCGAAGGAGGATTTTACCGATCTGCACGCCTGGGCGGAGGTTTATCTGCCCGGCGCAGGCTGGATCGGGTTGGACGCCACCTCCGGGCTGATGGCGGGCGAAGGCCATATTCCGCTGGCGGCGACGCCTTCCCCGCAATCGGCGGCGGCGATCTCCGGCAGTATTCTGGGCAAGCCGGAAACCGAATTCGAGTTCGAAATGAAAGTGACGCGCGTGGCGGAAACCCCGCGCGTGACCAAACCCTACACACCGCAGCAATGGCAGGATATTCTGGCGCAGGGCGCTACGGTGGATCGCGCATTGGCCCGCGGCGATGTGCGGCTGACCATGGGCGGCGAGCCGACTTTTGTTTCGGCCACCGACTGGGAAGCGCCGGAATGGAATATCGACGCGGTGGGGCCGACCAAGCGGCATTATGCCGGGCGGCTGATCCGCAAGCTCACCCCGCTCTGGGGGAAGGGTGCTGCGCTCACCTACAATATGGGCAAGCATTATCCGGGCGAGCAATTGCCGCGCTGGGCGATTCACGCGCATTGGCGCGAAGATGGCGAACCGGTATGGAAGGATCCCGCGCTGCTCGCCTCCGATGACGATGCGGACAACGCCGACGCCCAGGCCGCTTCAGCCTTCACCGCGGCGCTGGCGGAGCGGCTGCAGGTGGACCCGGCTTTGGTCAATCCGGCCTATGAGGATATTCACTATTATCTCTGGCGCGAACACCGGCTGCCCGCGAATGTGGTGGCGGAAGACGCCAAACTGCGCGACCCGCTGGAGCGCGAGCGGCTGGCGAAGGTTTTCGCCCAAGGCCTGTCCTCTCCCGTCGGCAGCGTGCTGCCGCTGCGCCGCGTGCTCGATGATGGCAGCCGGCGCTGGCAGAGCGGCAAATGGTATTTCCGCGATTCGGTGATGTTCCTGGTGCCGGGCGACAGCCCCATCGGCCTGCGCCTGCCGCTGGAAAGCCTGCCCTGGGCGGACCCCGAGCATGTTGAAATCGAGGCGGAGGTTGATCCGTTCGCGCCGCGCGACCAACTCCCCACGCGCGATTCGCTGCAGCGCGTCCGGCAAGCCGCTCATTTAGGCGAAGACCCGAACAGCAGCATCGAGGATTTCCGGCCGGTGCCGCAGGATATTCCGGTGGTGGGCAAGGAAGAGCCCGGCCTGGTGCGCACCGCGCTCGCCGTGGAGTCGCGCGGCGGGATTCTGCACGTATTCTACCCGCCGCTTTACGCCGTTGAGGATTGGCTGGAGCTGACCGCAGCGGTGGAGGATACCGCCGCGGAATTTGGCCGCAAGGTGATTCTGGAGGGCTATCT
>JAMFRY010000129.1 GCA_026225015.1 Alphaproteobacteria bacterium | reverse complement strand
GCTTCCGCGGAAATGGTCTCTGCGACGAGAGTTTTCTCGGGCGTTACGAATCCGAAGAGTTTCCTATGCGCGGCCTCGAACGCCGCGCGCATTTCCGGCAGCGTGGCGAAGGGGATTTGCAAGGCGGGATCGGTGCCGGCATAGCGCAGATGCGCAAAACTTTTGATGCCGATCGTATGTGCGGGCACGCCTTGCGCCGCAAGACCGGCAATGGCGGTGTCTCCGAGTCTGTCGCCGATCGCCTGCAATTGCGGAACAGCTGCCTCCTCAAGCGTGGTTTCCACCGCTTGTTCCCGGAGGAGCAGAAAATCGGCGAGGCCGATGCCATAAGCGGAGAGAACGCCGGCGAAGGGATGGATGAAAATGGTTTCCATGCCGAGTTCATCGGCGACCAGACAGGCATGCTGGCCGCCAGCGCCGCCGAAGCTGGTCAGCACGAAATCGGCGGGATCATGCCCCTTCTGCACCGAAATCTGCCTTATGGCATGCGCCATATTGGCCACCGCGATCGCGATATAACCCTCCGCAATTTGTTCTGTTGTGCGCGCCGTGCCGGTGGCGGCTGAGATCTCGGCGGCAAGGCGCAAGAATTTCTGCGCGACGATCTCCCCGTCCAGGACCTGATTGCCATCCGGCCCGAAAATCGCCGGAAAATGCTCCGGTTGAATTTTGCCGAGCAGCAGATTGGCGTCGGTAATCGTAAGCGGCCCGCCATTGCGGTAGCAGGCGGGGCCGGGATATGCGCCCGCACTTTCCGGGCCAACCCGCAGCCGGGCCCCGTCGAAGCTCAGGATGGAGCCGCCGCCGGCCGCCACCGTATTGATGGCAAGCATCGGCGCGCGCAGCCGCACGCCGGCGATTTCGGTCTCGAAGCTGCGTTCGAACGCGTTATCGTAGAGTGCCACATCGGTGGAGGTGCCGCCCATGTCGAAACCGATGACGGATGAAAACCCTGCCATGCCGGCGGTGCGGACGGCGCCGACAATGCCGCCGGCCGGGCCGGAGAGAATGGCGTCCTTGCCGGAGAATTGCTGCTCCTCGGCCAGCCCGCCATGCGATTGCATGAAATAGAGTTTCGCGCCGCCCAGCCCGGCCGAAACCTGGGTGATGTAGCGCCGTAAAACCGGCGAGAGATAGGCATCCGCCACCGTCGTGTCGGCGCGCGGCACCAGACGCAAAAGCGGGCTGGCCTGGTGGCTGAGCGAGATTTGCAAAAACCCGGCTTCAAGCGCCAGCTCGCCCAGGCGCTGTTCTTGCTGCGGATATTTCCAGGCATGGATCAGCGCGATGGCCACTGCCTCGATGCCATCGGCTTTGGCGGCAACAAGCGCGGCGAAAGCTGCCGGCTCATCCAGCGCTTCGATCACGCTGCCATCCACCGCGACCCGCCCCGTGATTTCGGCAACGCGCTGGTAGAGCATCGAGGGAAGCTTGATATCGAGATCGAACAAACGCGGCCGGGCCTGGTTCCCGATCCGCAATAAATCGCCGAAGCCCGTGTTGATCAGCAGCAGGCAGCCGGCTCCTTTGCGCTCCAGCAATGCATTCGTGGCGACGGTTGTGCCCATTTTAACGGTCTCAATAGCCCCTGGCGGAATTGCGGCATCCTGCGCCAGGCATAAAAATTCTCTTATGCCGGCGAGCGCGGCGTCCTGGTAGCGGGAAGGATTCTCCGAGAGCAGTTTTCGGGTGTGGAGCGCGCCGGCAGGGTCACGCGCCACGATATCGGTGAATGTGCCGCCGCGATCGATCCAGAATTGCCAGCCCGCCATAAACCTCGCCTGTCGTGCGAAGGCACGCCCTCGCGTGAAGAATTGCCGTGGGTGATGTATGATTGTGAGGATCGGTTCAACCCCGGGGCCCGTTTGGGTTTTGGAAACTGCGGCGGGCGCATGATAAGCGAGCGTGAGGGTGTGACTGAGCGGCCGGCCGGCCTATCTAGGGTATGAATGAATTATTGGGGTAAGATTATAGGCGGTGTTGCCGGATTTGCCATGGGCGGGCCGGTGGGCGCGCTGTTCGGCGCCGCTTTGGGCCATGCCGCGGATCAGGGCGCGCTGCCGAATATGGCCTTGCGCCTTGGTAACGCCATTCCCTTCGACACGGCCCGTATCGCCGCGCTGTTGGGCCGGCGCGAGCAGATTTTTGCCGTGAACGTCACCATTCTGGCGGCGAAGCTGGCGAAATGCGATGGTCAAGTCAACCGCTCGGAGATCGACGCGTTCAAGCGCAGCTTTAAAATCCCGGACGACAATGTCCGCCAGGTCGGCCGCATGTTCGACCAGGCCCGCGACAGCGCCGAAGGGTTCGAGCTCTATGCCGAGCAACTGGGCGAGATATTCGCCGATAATCGCGGCCTGCTGGAACAGGTGCTGGCCGGCCTGCATCAGATTGCCCGTGCTGACGGACCCATCAATGGAAGGGAAACCGACTTCCTCCGGCGCGTCGCCCATTTCTTCGGCCTGGCGCCCGAGGCCTCGCAGCGCGCCGGCAAAAGCGGCTTCGCGGCCGGCAACGAAGACGACCCTTATACGGTGCTGGGGATCGACCGGGAGGTCACCAATGAAAGATTGCGGGAGCACTGGAAGCAGCTCATGCGGGAAAACCACCCGGACAGCCTGGCCTCCAAAGGCGTGCCGCCGGAATTCATCGCCGCCGCCTCGGACCGGGTAGGGCGGATCAACGCCGCCTACGACACCATCAAACGCGAGCGGAAGATGTGAGGCATGAAGGGCCGGCTGTTCTGAATCAAACGATCTTCACGCCCTCGCCGAATTTCGACGACCGGCCGGGGCCAAAAATCGATCATCTGGTCCTGCATTATACCGGCATGCAGACCGGCGCGGCCGCATTGGAGCGGTTATGTGATCCGGCTTCCCGCGTTTCATCGCATTATGTGGTGGATGAGGACGGCACGGTTTACGCCCTGGTGGAGGAGGGCAAGCGGGCCTGGCATGCGGGGATCAGCTATTGGCGGGGTGTGCGGGGGCTGAATGATCGCTCGGTCGGGATCGAAATCGTGAATCCGGGGCATGAATGGGGCTACCGGCCATTTCCCGAACCACAGATGGCGGCGGTTCTCGAATTATGCGCTGGTATCCTAAGGCGGCATCCGATTCCTGCTCGCAATATCGTGGCGCATTCGGACATCGCGCCGGACCGCAAACAGGACCCGGGTGAGTTGTTCCCTTGGGAGTGGTTTGCCGAAAACGGCGTCGGGCTATGGACCGGTGAAATCGCAGCGCCCGGCGATATTGCGGAAGATTTGGCGGTGATCGGCTATGATCCGGCCTTCCCGCTGCCGGTGTTGGTGACTGCCTTTCAGCGCCATTTCGTGCCCGAGGCGGTAACTGGCAATGTGGACCAGACCACCGCCGGGCGCGCCGCGGCTTTGAGACGAATATTGCGGTAGCGAACGGGGCGCCGCCGGGATTTCATCTGGCGTCTTACGTTTTTTTCTGACCAAATTTGATATCACGGCCAGAAAGATCGCCTTTGACCGCTTTGAGGACGGCGTTTGCTACCGCGGCGACGGGCGCGAAGTACAACAGCGTCGTTCGGGATAAATCGTCCCGCAAAATCTTGCCCAACGAGTTGGACGTTTTGGCGGGCTTGCTGTGGTCCAACATGTTGCCTTACTCCTCTTTCCACGCCTTTTTAAAGTACTTGTACAAGTCTTTGATAAATAGCGTAGCCTGAACGCCGGTAAACACAAATGCACAAATCAGATCTGCCGCGAAGAGCAGCAAACCAAGTGCATTGAAACCTATCATAACGTAGTACGATACACCATCACCACCAAGTGCCCGCCCGAAATAGGTTACAGAAACCGCCCCAATCGCCGCGCCGGCAAACAGCAAAAGCCCCGTCAGAATATGAAAAAAGAACATCATCACAAGCTTTAATGGCTTGGGAACACTAGATAATTTTGACACCGGAAGCCTTCGATTCGATTAATTATTTTAATCCAAGATCGAAATGCATGACTGATCAGTAAGAATCAAGCCCCGGTCAATCCGCTTCATTGGGAACAGCGATGCCGGCATCTCCTGTAAGTTCCAGATTCCGAATTAATTCCTAATCCAGGTTAAGGTCGCTGAGCAAGAAAATTGCGGTGGTTGACCGAAGCTGCCCGAGGGAGCAGGGAGCGGAAATCCAGACGGTTGGACGGCCGCTGCTTGGGGTAAAATCCAAGTGGAGGAAAGTCCGGGCTCCACGGGAATACGGTGCCGGCTAACGGCCGGCGGGGGCGACCCCAGGGAAAGTGCCACAGAAAACAAACCGCCCGGATTGCCGCAAGGCAGGAAGGGTAAGGGTGAAACGGGGCGGTAAGAGCGCACCGCAATTCCGGCGACGGAATTGGCAAGGTAAACCCCACCGGGAGCAAGACCGAATAGGGGCGGCCGGTCTGCATGGAAACGTCATGGGAAACCATGCGGAATCCATGGCAGGCAGGAACATTCCCGTTCCGCCGTCCGGGTTGGTCGCGTGAGGCAGGTTGCAAAACCTGTCCCAGAGGAATGGCCGTACAGCGCAAGCGGACAGAACCCGGCTTATAGACCGTCTGGATGTCTATTTATTGATGAATCGTATTAATTAGGAACAAAATTGGTACGGTTTGGTTTTCTTTAGTCAAGCTATATGACAACGCCAATTGGCATTGGCGGGTGTTTCTCTAACGGCGGCACTTGAATCTAGAACAAAGTAGCAACACAAAAATGCCGGCAGCCCAGTGGTAATGCCTGGAAGAATCGAGACGATGTGAAGCCGGATCGTTGAGCGGGTCGTGCATGGGTCGCAAGCCGGAGCGTACAAACCCCCTTCCCGATGAATGGAAGACCCGCGCACGCGGACAGAATCTGGCCTGCGGAGCGATCAATTTGTCTATTTATTAGTAAAACGTATCATTATAGAACAAACAAGGTACAGTTTTGTCTTTCTTAAGGCGGACAGCAATATGAAGCCGAATGGCGCGACAGGTGATTCGCTAACAGCAACCCTTGAATCTAGAACAAAACAGAAACACAAAATTATCGAAACCTATTGTTAATATCTGGAAGAATCGAGACGGCGCCCGGGCGGATTGTTTCGCGATCCGGCGCGAATATCTTTGACGGGCCAGGTCTACCCATGTTATCCCATCTCGACCCATAAAATACCAAAGAGGACTACGCTTTCCACCATGAGCCCGTTTCTAGGCCAGCATCAGAACCGGCTCGACGCCAAAGGGCGCGTTTCCGTGCCCGCTTCGTACCGGACGGCGTTGAAACTGATGACGGGAACAGCGGAGATGATTTTACGGCCCTCCATCAGCCATTCCTGCATCGAAGCATGGCCGGTCCCGGTTTTCAACGACTTGGAGAAAGATCTTCAGGAATTGGATGTGCTCAGCGAGGAGTACGAGGATATGGCGACTGCGATTTATGGCAGCGCCTATCCGGTGGAGTTCGATAAGGACGGCCGCATTCTGTTGCCCGACTATCTGATCAGTCATGCCGGGCTGACCGATGCCGTAGTGTTCATGGGGCAGGGGGCGATCTTCCAGATATGGGAACCGGCGGCGGCGGCGGCACGTGCATTGGAAGCCCGCCTGCGCACCAGATTGCGCAAGCAGGCTGCGCCGGCAGCGGTTGCGGTGGGCGAATGACCGGATATTCACATCTCCCGGTGCTGCGCGACGCAGCGGTATCCAGGCTCGCGCCGCGCGATGGCGGGGTTTATCTCGATGGTACATTCGGCGGCGGCGGTTACGCGCGCGCGATTCTGGAGGCTTCGCATTGCACGCTATGGGCGATCGACCGCGACCCGCAAGCGATTACCCGCGGCGTGGAACTGGCCGCGGCCTATTCCGGTAGGCTTCACCTGCTCGAAGGCAGAATCAGCGCTTTATTCGAATTGCTGAATGATGCAGGGGTGGGCGCGCTGGATGGCGCGGTGTTCGATCTGGGCGTTTCATCCTACCAGATTGATGATCCCGCCAGGGGATTCAGTTTTCGCAACGATGGTCCGCTCGACATGCGCATGGGAAAAACCGGCGTGACGGCGGCAATGTTGGTAAATACTATATCCGAATCCGAACTCGCTGATATCCTGTTTGCGTTTGGTGAAGAGAAAGCCTCGCGCCGGATTGCAAAAATTATCGTTGAACGGCGGCATGAGCAGAAATTTGAAACGACAGCGGATTTGGCAAAGGTAATACGTAGCGTGGTGCGGCCCGATAAATCGGGCATCGATCCGGCGACCCGGACATTTCAGGCGCTACGCATCGCGGTGAATGAGGAATTGGACGACATTGCCGCCGCACTTGCCCAGGCGGCGGAATTGCTGACGCCTGGGAGCCGGCTTGTGGTGGTGAGCTTTCATTCGCTGGAAGACCGCATCGTCAAGCGCTTCATGGCGCAGGCTTCCGGACGCGCAGGCGGCGCATCGCGCCACGATCCAGCCAGCTTGGTAGTGGAAGCGGCGCCGAAATTCCGTTTGCTTACCGGCGGTCCGCTTACGCCGGAGGCAGGAGAAATTCGCCGCAATCCGCGGGCCCGCAGCGCCAGGCTCAGGGCGATGGAGCGGCTCGCGGCATGATTCGTCCGTTCACGTTGATCACCATGCTGCTGGCGGCCGGCGCCGGAGCCTATCTGTTCGCCGTGAAGCATCATGCGCAGATGCTGGATGATCAGATCGCCGATGTTTCTCAAGGTACGCGGCTGGACGCGCAGCGCATCATCGTGCTGCAGGCGCAATGGGCGTTGGAGACGCGGCCGACAAGATTGCAGCATTTGGCGTCGCAATTCACTGATTTGCAGCCGATGCAGCCGGCGCAGTTGGTCACGCTGGCGGCGCTTACCACCGCGCTGCCGGCCCCGGGCAGCGCGCGGCCTGGCGCCAACCCCGAATTGCCCGGCGGTGCACAGCCACAGCTGGTTGTATCGGCGGCCCAGCCGAATCTGGCCCAGCCGAATGCGGCCCAGCCTATTGCGGTCCAACCGGGCTCTGACGGCGCCAGGGTTTTGCCTTTACCAGCTTTGCCTTTACCGCCGCCGCAGGCTCCGG
>JAMFRY010000128.1 GCA_026225015.1 Alphaproteobacteria bacterium | reverse complement strand
CTCCTGGCAGATCGAACAGGGCAGCCAGGGGCTGGTGCCCTGTGGCACCACCGGCGAATCACCCACGCTGTCCCATGAGGAACATATGCGGGTGGTGGAAATCTGTGTCGAAGAAGCGGCGGGCCGGGTCCCTGTGATCGCCGGCGCCGGTTCCAATTCCACCGATGAGGCCATCGCGCTCACCCGCCATGCCAAAAGCGTGGGCGCTGATGCCGTGCTGCATGTCACCGGCTATTACAACAAGCCGTCGCAGGAGGGCCAGTATCGCCATTTCATGGCCATCGCCGACGCGGTGGACATCCCGATCCTGCTCTACAACATCCCCGGCCGCTCGGTCATCGACATGTCGGTGGAAACCATGGCCCGGCTGGCCGGGCACAAGAACATCGTGGGCGTGAAGGATGCCACGGCCAATCTCACCCGGCCGCTGCACACCACCCGCGCCTGCGGCGCCGGCTTTACTCAGCTTTCGGGCGAGGATCATACCGCCCTTGCCTTTCTCGCCTCCGGCGGCCATGGCTGCATTTCCGTCACCGCCAATATAGCACCCAGGCTTTGCGCGCAGATGCATGCCGCCTGGGCGCAGGGAGAACTGCGCAAAGCCATGGAAACCCAGTCCCGGCTGGTGCCGCTGCATGATGCGATGTTTGCGGAATCCAATCCCGGACCGGTGAAATACGCCGCCTCGCTGCTGGGGTTCGGCAGCGCGTTCTGCCGGCTGCCGCTGGCGCCGATCTCCGAGGTCAATGCCGCAAAGATGCGCGGTGCCCTGGCCGGGCTCGGCCTGATTGAAACGGCCGGGCTCGGCCTGATCGACTGATGGCCGACAATCCCCCGTCGAAGGGCAAGTCCGGCTTCATCTCGCATGGCATTGCCGCGCAGAACCGCAAAGCCCGTTTCGACTATAAAATCCTTTCAACCGTCGAAGCCGGCCTTGTGCTGAAGGGCGTGGAGGTGAAATCGCTGCGCCTCGGCCGCGCCACGCTCACCGAAGCCTGGGCCGGCGAGCGCGATGGCGAGCTGTTCCTCTTCAACGCCTATATTCCGGAATATCAGGGCGGCGTGCTCTCCCGCTTCGACGTGCGCGGCCCGCGCAAGCTGCTGGTCAAGCGCCGGGAACGCAATGAGCTGATGGGCGCCATCGCACGCGAGGGGCATACCGTGGTGCCGCTGGATATTCACTTCAACCCGCGCGGCATGGCGAAAGTGACGCTGGGCGTTGCGGAAGGCCGGCAGAAGCATGATAAACGCCAGATGGTCGCCGCGCGCGACTGGCAACGCGACAAGGCCCGCCTGCTCCGCAACAAATGAGGCAACGCCATGGCTGAGAAAGACCCGCCATCCGTTATCGGCAAAATCAAGGACAAGCTCATCGGCGCCAAGCAGGAATGGGCAAAACAAGGCCGGCTGCTGACCGGCACCACCGCGCCGCACGAACAACGCCTGCCGCCCGGCCAGCGCCTGGTGAAAGACTGGCCGGTGCTGGATCTGGGCACCCAGCCGCATATTCCAAGTTCAAACTACAGCCTGACGCTGGATGGCGCGGTGGAACACCCCATCACGCTGGACTGGGCGGCGTTGATGGCACTGCCCCAGAGCGAGCAGGTTTCGGACATGCATTGCGTAACGCAGTGGTCGAATGTCGACAATAACTGGCGGGGGATCTCCGCCGAGGTGATTCTGG
>JAMFRY010000127.1 GCA_026225015.1 Alphaproteobacteria bacterium | reverse complement strand
CTCATCGAGCGAGCGGTAGCGCAGATCGATCCGGCTGAAATACAGATCGGCGACGTCGCGCGCAATTGCATCAATCTGCGCGGTGAGCGCCGGGGTGACGATGCTCAGGCCATCTTCAAAGGTCGAGCCCCGGCAATGATTGCCGACGAAAACGAGCCGGACGGCCTCGCCGGCACAAGGGATTTGATCGGCCTTCACCCCGAGCTGCTTCAGCAACAGGCGCGAGACGGCCTGCAACCGCGCATCCTCGGCGATCAGCGCGCGAATGCTATGTTTGCCGTCGCCGATGACGGTGGGCGGAAATTTCAGCGTGACCGAGGTGATGCGCCCCTGCGCTTCGCCGGGATGGCGGATATAGAAAATACCGGCCTCGCCCTCGTAATTCACCAGGCTCTGCAATTGCAGCCGGGTCGCGCGGGGAAATGCGGCCAGATATGCGCGCAGCGCTTCGGCGTTCCCGATCAGGCGCACGCCGGCGCCATTGCAGCTCATATCCGGCTTGGCGACAAGCGGGTAGCTGAGCCCATGCGTGGCCATCACCGCCTCGGCTCTCGCGAGATCACTGCCATCCACATGGCCAGAGGTGGTCATGCCCGCGTAATCGGCGATCCACTTGCGGGCCACGGCTCCGGCAAGGCGCAAAATGTCGTTTTTTGACTCACCGCAAATGCCGCCGGCATCGATCCGCGGATTGGCCAAAGCGGGCAGGGTCAAACTTCGGTATCGGATGGCGTTCAGGACCCAGAACAGCGCCACCGGCGCATAAAACAGCCAGCCCGGCCAGAATTCAAAAAATGAGACCGGCTTTGGCTGCCGCCCGAGCCGGTATAATCTGGACCAGGTCAAGGAAAGCCAGGTAGAACGCCGGTTGGTGGTGAGCGAAGTATCGCTCATGCGCGGGTCCTTCTATTATAGAGATGCGTCGCGACGCGTCCTGCAAGAACCAGGACAACACAGAATACCGCGAGTCCGGCCCAGCGCCAAATACCGAGAAACCGCTCCATCAGCGCGCCTAGCTTCAGGCATACAAAAAACAGGCCGGAGGTCCAGACCAAGGTGGCGGCGACGACGCCCAAGGCGAACTGGCCGAGCGGCGCTCGCAGGAAACCCAGCGTGGTGTAGGTGGGCAGCCGCAGGCCGGGGATGAACCGGCTGATCAGCACCAGGGGGATGACGCGGCGCCGCACCCAGTCATGGCCGAGATCCTGCCGCCGCTTGGGCACGAGGCGCCGGGCCAACGGGTTGCGGGCGGACAGGGCGCCGAGGCCGTACAGACCGAGATCACCCAGGACGATCCCGGCATAAAGCGCGCTGAGCGCCAAAGGCAGCGATACGGCGCCGCTTGCCACCTGCATGGCGGCAAGCAAGGTGGCCGCATCCTCCAATATGAATGTGCCCAGGATGATGGCGGCAGCCTGCACCGGCTTGCTGCCCGCGGCCGTTCCCAGAAGCTCCGTGAATTCGATGGCCAGCATTGGCCGCTCCCATAGGGGAGCCGGGCCGATAAGGCTAGAGTTCAACCAGGGCCAGAGTTCTACCCGGCGGCGCTATCTCGCATGGCGAGATGTTCGTTCTGCGGCGCGATGACGCGGCAGGAATGGCCTTGCGCGGCGAGCGCCTGGCAGGTGGCATGCGCATCGAACCGCGTGAGTCCGGCGAGCTGCGCCGCCCAGAGCACTTTGCCGTGATGGTCGAGCCGGGCGATCCGGGCTATGCCGACGCCGCGCATTTCATGCAGGGTGATCGCCTGCAGCCTCGCATAGTTCATCTTGGCATAGCTGCCCACCTGCGCGGTCCAGCCCGGAACGCGGTTACGCGTGACGCCGTTGGCTTGGTGCGAAGCCGGCCGCAGGGTTGCGGCTTGCGCCGAAGGGAAAAGCGACACTGCCCGGGATTCCGGCGGCAGGGGAATGTTGGGCGGAGCCAGACCAATCGGCGCCGAATGATCCTGCTGCGGGCCATTCTGGCGGGAGGCAAGTAGGGTGTCATTGCCAACGGCATTGCCGCCAAATCCGCTATCCAACATGGCGGTCATTTGGCGGTAGCTGGCGCCCCAGGAATTCTCGTGCAGCGTGACGCCGATCAGGATGGCGCCGCCCCGCGCCGCCGCGGTGATCAGGTTATGCCGCGCCAGGATCGTGTATCCGGTTTTCATGCCGATCGCGCCGGGATAGAGCTTCAGCATCGCGTCATTGCTGTAGATGGTGCGGCCGTTGAAATTGAAGTTCAGCGTTTCAAAAAATGGCTGATCCTGCGGGAAACGGATGACGACGTCGCGCGCCAGAATGGCAAGATCGCGCGCGGTGGTCACTTGGCCGGGATTGGGCAGGCCGGAGGCATTGTAGAACTGTGTCTGCGCCATGCCCAGCGCATGGGCGCGCAAGGTCATCATCTGCGCGCAGCGATATTCGGAGCCGCCGCCGAGATATTCGCCAAGCGCCGTGGCGGCGTCATTCGCCGACATGGTCGTCATCGCCAGAATGGCCTGCCGCACCGTGAGGCGATCTCCCGGCATCAGCCCAAGCTTGACCGGCTCGACGCTCGCCGCGTGAACCGAGACGGGCAGTTCCGTATCCAGGCTCATGCGGCCTTCGCCCAAGGCCTGGAACGCCAGATCAAGAGTCATCAATTTGGTCAGGCTGGCGGGATAGCGCGGCGTATCGGCGCCGGTTTCATACAGAACAGCGCCGGAGGCAGCGTTGATGACAATGGCGCTTGCCCCGGGCGCGGTCGGGCCGAGATTGGTGGCGGCGGTGGGGATGTCGTTGGTCTGTTGGTAGGCGGGGACCTGCTGGTAGGCGGGCGCCTGATAATGCCGGCGGTGGTGATGATCGGACCGTGCGAAAGCCGGGGAGCAGGCAAGGCCCTGGATCAGGCACAGAATTGCCGCGGGCGCAAAAAACCGATCTCTCCTCCAAACGCTGCCGCGCATTACGCCACCCACCATTGCGATGAATTTCTGTAAACGCGGCGGCTTCGGTTTGTCCAGTCCAAAAGAGAAAAAGTATTAAAAAGCCAACAGGTTAACGAGTTTCTCTCTGTTCACCGGCCAGTAATCGCGGTTGCCCCGCCTGGATGTCCTGAAAACAAGATTTGCTGCGGCGCAACATTTTATTTGACGGCGGTGATTTCTTGCCCTAAATGGGGCTCGCTGCACTGCGGTGCTACACCGTTTTCGTCCGCCGGGTTGGGGCCGTGCAGCCCGCTGTATATGTCCCTATCAGGAGTTACGGGTAAATGAGCACCACGAAAGCGAAAGCGGCTGCATTAGAAGCGATTGACACCACCACCGACGTGACCGCCAAAGGCTTTGAGCATACGTTGTCAGCGGTGAAGGAAGGTATCGAGAAAGCCACCAAAGGTTTCGAAACTTCCCAGGTCAAGCTGAAGGAGAGCGTCGAGAAAGCGCTGAAAACTTCCGAGGAGTTGGTAGCCTTCAGCCAGGCCAATCTTGAGGCATTCCTGAAAGCCTCGAAGATATTTGCCGAGGGCTTGCAGGGTATTTCCAAGGAAGTGGCTGCCTCCAACAAAGCCACGATCGAGGACTCCGTTGCGTTCACCAAATCCCTGCTCGGCGTGAAGTCGGTCAAGGAAGCTGTCGATCTGCAGTCCAGCTTCGCGCGGACTTCGATCGAGAAGGCGGTTTCCGAGACCAACAAGGTCACCGACGCCTCGGTCAAGCTCGCCGAACAGGCGATCGCGCCATTGACCGCCCGGCTCTCGGTCGCGGTCGAGAAGTTTGGCAAAGTCGCTTGATTTAGCGCCTCCACCGGCCTAAAGCCGGCAATCAACTCAAAAAGCGGTCCGGTTGATATGAACCGGCCGCTTTTTTGTTTTTCTGCACGCCTGCCTTGCCAGCTTATTGGTTTGTAAATCAGAACCCTGCTCGTCTCGCAACGCCATGGGGTTCAAAACCATATTGATCTAGCTTCCGCTTGGCGTATGCTGCGATAGGGGAAGGTGTGCCGGGCCCCGGGCTGGTACAACCCTTGGACAACCTCTTGGATACCCCTGGGGCGCTCCCTACCTACAGGATGCTGATGATGAGTGACAACGACAAGCGCAAGGGTGCGGACGGGCCGGCGATCGGGGTGGTGGTCAAGCCCCGCCCGAAGACGCGCAAGCCGACAATGTACAAGGTTTTGATGCTGAACGACGATTACACGCCGATGGAATTCGTCGTTCATGTGCTTGAACGGTTCTTCCAGAAGTCGCGCGAACAGGCGACGCAGATCATGCTGCATGTGCATCGCCGCGGAGTCGGGGTGTGCGGGGTTTACACCTACGAGGTGGCGGAAACCAAGGTCACGCAGGTGATGGATCTGGCGCGGCAGAACCAGCATCCGCTGCAATGCACCATTGAGAAAGAGTGACCCTGTTCCGCCGCTCTGCCGCTCCCATATAAGCCTATATTTTTTATTGCGGTCTGGTGAAGCGGGCCTATAGTTGGCGGGCGCGCGGCGGATGGCTCCAACTTTAACTGGCTAAAGTTGACTGGAGCTTCATCTTTCATCCGTAACGTGGCCAAACCGGGCAGGCCCATTCAACGCCCGGAGCTCAGAGCGCCGCGTGTCGGCGTGAAGGAACGGTTAGATCCATGCTTTCAAGGAATCTTGAACAAACGTTGCATCGGGCGCTCTCTCTGGCAGCCGATCGCAAACACGAATACGCCACCTTGGAGCATTTGCTGCTTGGCCTGGTTGACGATGCCGACGCCATTACCGTGCTGCGCGCTTGCGGCGTCGATATCGACAAAATCAAAAAGGATCTGACCGAGTTCCTGGATAAGGACCTGGCGGGACTCGCAACCGATCGCGCCGGCGATCCCAAGCCGACCGCCGGCTTCCAGCGGGTGGTGCAGCGCGCCGCCATTCACGTGCAGTCTTCCGGGCGCGACGAGGTTACCGGCGCCAACGTGCTAGTCGCTTTGTTCAGCGAGCGCGAAAGCCATGCCGTATACTTCCTGCAGTTGCAGGACATGACCCGGCTGGACGCGGTGAACTTCATCAGCCACGGCATCGCCAAATCCCCCGGCAAATCGACCCCGCGCGCGCCGACCGGCTCTTCGGATTCCGGCGAACCTGATCGCGAGGAGAAATCCGCCAAGCGCGGCCAGGACGCGCTTTCCACCTATTGCGTCAATCTCAACAAAAAGGCCCTGGCCGGCAAGATCGACCCGCTGATCGGCCGCGACCATGAAATCGAACGCACGATCCAAATCCTCTGCCGCCGCACCAAGAATAACCCGCTCTATGTGGGCGATCCCGGCGTCGGCAAAACTGCGATCGCCGAAGGGCTCGCCAAGCGCATCGTCGATGGCGATGTGCCGGAGGTGCTGCTGAAATCCACCATCTTCGCGCTGGATATGGGCGCGCTGCTGGCAGGCACCCGCTATCGCGGCGATTTCGAGGAGCGGCTGAAGGCGGTCGTCACCGAGATGGAGAACTCGCCCGGCGCGATTTTGTTCATTGACGAAATACATACCGTGATCGGCGCCGGCGCTACCTCAGGCGGGGCGATGGATGCCTCCAACCTGCTCAAGCCGGCGCTGGCGCAGGGCACTTTGCGCTGCATCGGCTCCACCACCTACAAGGAATTCCGCAACTATTTTGAGAAAGACCGCGCGCTGGTGCGGCGCTTCCAGAAGATCGACGTCAACGAGCCGTCGGTTGAGGATGCGGTGAAAATCCTGCGCGGCCTGAAATCCGCCTACGAAAAACACCACAAGGTCCGCTATACCGACGATGCGATCCGCGGTGCGGTCGAGCTGGCGGCGAAGTATATCAACGACCGCAAGCTGCCGG
>JAMFRY010000126.1 GCA_026225015.1 Alphaproteobacteria bacterium | reverse complement strand
GTCTTCGATCTGCTCGGAGCTGTTCTGGTCTGCCGGCAGCACCGCATTCAGCTCATCGAAGGTGATGTAGCCACGCTCCTTGCCCTTGGCGATCAGCCGTTTGACGGCGGCGGACTGGGTGTCGAGCACATTGGCGTCGGCCTCGACTTCCGGGGCTTGCGGTTCGGCGGCGGGGGCGGTTTTGGTGGCCATGATCAGGCGGTACTCCGGATATTGGGTCGGAATGACGTATTATTTCAAAAAAAACGGGTGCGAAACAGGCAATTAACGAAAACTGGCGCTAAATTTCTGGTCCTGCGCACCGGCTGGCCTCGGTCCGGACTGGGCCGGGCGCGGGATGGGATGTGGGTGCTCTCGGCTTACCTCCAGCTTTCAACGGTGCGGCCTTCTCGCTGCTCGCGCAGACCGTTCCTGCCCGCTCTTGAATGACAGCACAACGCGCACCTTCCGATGACTGCCACCCGCAAACCCGCGCCCTGGTGCGGCGCGAAAAAGCGGGAGAGACAAGGCCAAAGGGCGGAGGGCACCAGCCGACTACCCGGACTCGTGTAAGTGAGTGAGCGGGGGGGCTAAGTCAAGGGTTTCATGACAGTTGTGAAATAAAGAAAAGGCAGTTTACGGCGGCGCGCGGGTTGTCCGTTCTTGAGTTGCATTGCGGAAAAGTCGTGGATCCCCGCCTTCGCGGGGGATGACTGGGTTGAGGGGCTGGAGAACCAAACCTAAGCTGGTCGGTATTAACCCATAAAATGCAAATACTTAACTGTCCCCCTCGCGCTCGCCCTCTTCGGCGCGTTTGAGCGCGGCGTTGATGCGGATGAGTCGCTGCCAGATCTCCGGGTCATCGGGGCTTTCGCCATGGCGGCTGTGCTGGTCGTCGCGTTGCTCGCGCAATCTGTTCAGGCTGGCGCGCATCAGGCTGAAAAAATGCCACCAGCATTGCGCCGCCTCCGCCAGGCTTGCCCCCGGCGCGGCAGAAGCCGGCAGGATCGCCAGGAGTTGCGCGAGATCATCAGCTAGGCCGGAATCGCGCAGATGGGTTTGCAGGGTTTCGGGGTTGAGGATTTCGTGGCTTGCGTGGAATTGCGCAAAAGCCTGCCGCAGCCGCATGCAATCGGGGGACAGGTCGATTAAGGCATAGGCTTCCTCGACGCTGGGCAATAAAGCCGGATGCGCAAGGAGAATGGCGGTGAGGATGCGGCCGCGTTCGGTATCGGCAGCGGCGGGATCGATTGGCGGGCGGGCCAGTTTTTGCTGGGTTTTAGGTGCAGGAAACTTGGAAAACGCTTGGCCGTTTCTGGGTTTGCCTCCCCGGCCGCGCTCGCCGAAAAATCGATCCAGCAGCACGCCGCGATACTCGCTGGCGAGCGCTTTGTCGGAGATGCGCTCGGCCACTTCCAGCAGTTTTTTGCGAAACGCCGCGCGGCCCTCCGGGGTTTCGCGATTGGCGCCCTCGGCCAGCATGTCGTAGAGCACCGCCGAGATCGGTTGCGCCGCGGCAAGCTGGGCGGCGAAGGCGGCGGCGCCCTGCGCGCGGATCAGGCTGTCTGGGTCTTGCTTGTCCGGCAGGCGCAGGAATTTGAGCGAGCGGTCCGGCGCCAAGCCGCTTAAGGCGAGATCCACGGCCCGCAAGGCGGCGCGCCTGCCGGCGGTGTCGGCATCGAAGCACACCACCGGCTCCGGCGAGAGCCGCCATATTTCGGCCAGTTGCTCCTCCGTCAGCGCGGTTCCCAAAGGGGCGACGGCGCCGCCGAAACCGGCTGCGCTGAGCGCGATCACATCCATCTGGCCCTCGACGATGATGACCTGATTTCCGCTCCGCGCCGCCTCGCGCGCGAAATTGACGCCGTAGAGCGAGCGGCGCTTGGAAAAAACCGGGGTTTCCGGGCCGTTGACGTATTTCGGGACGCCATCGCCGAGAATCCGGCCGGAAAAGCTCAAAATCGCGCCGCGGCGGTCCTGGATCGGGAACATCACGCGCGAGAAGAACATGTCCACCGGGCCGTAATCGCCCTGTTTCATTAATCCCGCTTCGATGAGCTGGTCCGTGCCGATATTGTGCCGCTTGAGGGCCTGGGAAAGCGCGCCCCTGCCCTCGCCCGACCAACCCAGCCCGAATTTTTTCACCGTCGCATCGGAAAGGCCGCGTTTGCGCAGATATTCCAGCCCGGCGGCACCCTCAGGCGCGAACAGCCAGGCCTGATAGACCCGCGCGGCGGCGGCGAGCACCTCCTGCAGGCTGGCGCGTTTGGCTTCCCGCTCGGCCTCGGCTGGAGTTGCTTTCGGCACGTCCAGCCCGGCTTCGGCGGCCAGGCTCTGGATCGCCTCCATGAATGCCAGGCCCTGCGACTTCATGACAAAGGTGATGGCGTCGCCATGCTCGCCGCAGCCGAAGCAGTGGAAATGATCGTCATAGACGTAGAAAGAGGGGGTTTTTTCGCCGTGAAACGGGCAGCAGCCTTTGTGCTCGCGGCCCGAGCGCAGCAGCCGCACACTGCGCCCGATCAGGGCCGGGAGCGGAGTGCGGGCGCGTAATTCGTCGAGAAAATTCGGCGGCAGCGACATTTTAGCCGAGTGCCGCCTTTACCGCCGCGGAGGCAACGGACATGTCTAACGCCGCGCCATGTTTGGCTTTCAGCGCGCCGATCACCTTGCCCATCTCCTTGGGCGAGCCGGCGCCGGTTTCGGCGATGGCCTGTTTGATCGCGGCTTCCAGTGCTTCGCCCGCAAGGGTTTTTGGTAGAAATTCTTCAATAACAGTGATTTCCGCCTCTTCCTTCGCAGCCAGCTCTTCCCGCTTGCCCTGCCGATACAGCACCACCGCGTCGCGCCGGGACTTGATCATGCCGCGCAGCAGGGCGCTGATCTCGTCATCGGGAATGGCGGTGATGCCTTTCGGGCGGGCGGCGATGTCGGCATCCTTCAATTTTGCCTGGATCATACGCAACGTGGAAGTGCGTTCGGCATTGCGGGCCAGCATCGAGGCTTTGACGGCGGCGGTCAGGTCTTCGCGGAGGGGCATCTATGTTCGTCCTTTTGGAAGAAATTTCCGTAGATAATCTTAGAGCGTTGATAGCGGAGAAAAATTCCGGTAGACCATTTTCATGCCAATATCCATCTCAGAGCTGATCGACCGCCTCGGCGGCCCGGATGAAGCCGCGCGACTGACCGGCGTTTCTACCGAGGCCATCCGCAAATGGCGGACCTCCAACGCCATCCCCTCGCGCCATTGGCCCGCCATTATGGCAGCAACCGGGCTTTCGATGGAAGAGCTTGCCCCGGCGGCCGAGACGGATGTGCCCATGGGCGCCACGGCGGCTTTGGTGCTGGCGGATGGCAGCGTGTTCTGGGGGCGGGGATTTGGGGCTTTTGGGGTGAGCCAGCCCGCTGAATTGTGTTTCTCCACCGGCATGACGGGCTATCAGGAGACCCTTACCGACCCGTCCTTTGCCGGGCAAATCATCACCTTTACCTTTCCGCATATCGGCAATGTGGGCGCCAATGCGGAGGATATCGAGGCCGCCAATATCGCCGCGCGCGGGCTGGTCACCAAGGAAGACATTTCGGCGCCGTCCAACTGGCGGGCGACGGAATCGCTGGATTCCTGGCTCAGGAAACAAAACGTGCCGGGGATTTCCGGGGTGGATACGCGGGCGCTGACCTTGGCGATCCGTGATCTCGGCGCGCCGAACGCATTGCTGGCTTATCCGGCGGACCAGAAATTCGACATTGCGGCTTTGGTGGCGCAGGCCGCTGGCTGGCCGGGGCTGGATGGCATGGACCTGGCCGCCGAGGTTTCCTGCCGGCAGAGCTATGAATGGACCGGCGGGCTTTGGCGCTTGGAAGGCGGCTTCGCCGAGACCGAGGCCAGGCGCATTGTGGTTGCCGTTGATTATGGGGCAAAGCGCAATATTCTGCGCAGCCTGGCGAGTGCTGGCTGCCGCGTGATCGTGGTGCCGGCCAGTGCGACGGCCGAGGATATTCTGCGGCACGAGCCGGATGGCGTGTTTCTCTCCAACGGCCCCGGTGATCCGGCTGCTACGGCTGCTTATGCGGTGCCGGCGATTCGGGGCGTGATCGAGGCCGGCGTGCCGATTTTTGGCATTTGTCTCGGGCATCAATTGCTGGCGCATGCGCTGGGCGCGAAAACCTATAAACTCGCGCGGGGGCATCGCGGCGCCAATCAGCCGGTGAAGGACCTTGTGACGGGCCGTGTAGAAATCACCTCGCAAAATCATGGGTTTGCGGTGGATGAGGCGTCGCTGCCTGAAGGCGTGGAAGTCACTCATGTCAGCCTGTTCGATGGTTCTAATGAGGGCATTGAATGTAAGGCGAAGCGGGTTTTTTCGGTGCAGTACCATCCTGAGGCTTCGCCTGGGCCTTCGGATTCTTCCTATTTGTTTGGGCGGTTTGTGGAGATGATGGGGTGAGACGCTTGTGCTTCCCGTGTGTTGTTAGGAAGTCGTGGATCCCCCGCCTTCGCGGGGGATGACGTTGGACGATTGGAGGGCAGTGCCCTGCTCTTCTTTGATTGGATTTTAAATGCCAAAGCGTACCGACATAAAGAGCATCATGATCATCGGCGCCGGCCCGATCGTCATTGGCCAGGCCTGCGAGTTTGACTATTCCGGGGCGCAGGCATGCAAGGCGCTGCGGGAGGAGGGTTATCGCGTCATCCTGGTCAATTCCAATCCCGCGACGATCATGACCGACCCGTCGCTGGCGGATGCCACCTATATTGAGCCGATCACGCCGGAGATGGTGGAAAAAATTCTGCTCCGTGAAAAACCGGATGCGTTATTGCCCACCATGGGCGGCCAGACCGCGCTCAACACCGCCATGTCGCTGGCCAAATCCGGCGTGTTGGAGCGCCTCGGCGTGGAGTTGATCGGGGCCAAGGCCGAGGTGATCGACCGGGCGGAGGACCGGCTGAAATTCCGCGATGCGATGCGCGAAATCGGCATTGCCGGGCCGAAGAGCGCCATCGCCCATGATCGCGCGGAACTGAACGAGGCGCTCGCGGAAATCGGCCTGCCCGCCGTCATCCGGCCCTCCTTCACGCTGGGGGGTACCGGCGGCGGCATTGCCTATAACCGCGAGGAGTTTTTTGAAATTGCGTTGGGCGGCATTGAGGCTTCGCCCACCAACGAGGTGCTGGTCGAGGAAAGCGTGCTTGGCTGGAAAGAATATGAGATGGAGGTGGTGCGCGATTGCGCCGATAATTGCATCATCATCTGCGCGATCGAGAATATCGACCCGATGGGCGTGCATACCGGGGATTCCATTACCGTCGCCCCTGCCCTCACGCTGACCGATAAGGAATACCAGATTCTGCGCGACGCCTCGATTGCGTGTTTGCGCAAAATCGGCGTCGATACCGGCGGCTCCAATGTGCAGTTCGGCATCAATCCCAAGGATGGCCGCATGGTCATCATCGAGATGAATCCGCGCGTCTCCCGCTCCTCAGCACTCGCTTCAAAGGCGACCGGCTTTCCGATCGCCAGAATCGCGGCCAAGCTGGCGGTAGGCTACACGCTGGATGAGCTGAAAAACGACATCACCCGATCCACGCCCGCCAGTTTCGAGCCCAGCATCGATTATGTGGTGATCAAAATTCCGCGCTTCACCTTCGAGAAATTCCCCGGCACGCCGGCGCTGCTTTCCACTTCGATGAAATCCGTCGGCGAGGCCATGGCGATTGGCCGCAACTTTGCGGAGGCGTTGCAGAAAGGTTTGCGCAGTTTGGAAACCGGCCTCTCCGGACTTGATGAAATCGAAGCGCCGGGCGATGGCACCGCGGATGCGTTCCGCGCAGCCCTTTCCACCCCGCGCCCGGATCGCCTGCTGATCGCCGCCCAGGCTTTGCGCGCCGGGTTGAGCGTTGAGGAAATCCATGAGGCCTGCAAGTTCGACCCCTGGTACCTGCGCCAGATGGAAGGCATTATCGCCGCCGAAAACGAGGTTCGCAAAAACGGCGTCCCGCGCGACGCTTTTTCTCTCCGCAAACTCAAATCGCTAGGATTCGCCGATAAGCGATTAGCGGAACTAAGCGGCCAAAAGGAATCCGCCATCACCGCGGCGAGGGAAAAACTCGGCGTGGTGCCGGTGTATAAGCGCATCGACACTTCCGCCGGCGAATTCGCCTCCGCCACCGCCTATATGTATGGCACCTATGAGGGCGCATACGGCATGCCGGTTTGCGAGGCCAACCCCACGGATCGGACCAAGATCATCATCCTCGGCGGCGGCCCGAACCGCATCGGCCAGGGCATTGAGTTCGATTATTGCTGCGTCCATGCCGCCTATGCGCTGCGCGATGCCGGCTATGAGACGATCATGGTCAATTGCAATCCCGAAACGGTCTCGACCGATTACGATACTTCCGACCGGCTGTATTTTGAGCCGCTCTTCGCCGAAGATGTGATCGCCCTGATCCGTCGCGAGCAGCAGAACGGCAAGCTGCTCGGCTGTATCGTGCAATATGGCGGGCAGACCCCGCTGAAACTCAGCCAGGCGCTGGAGGAAGCCAATATCCCCATCCTTGGCACCTCGGCGGATGCCATCGACGTGGCCGAGGACCGCGAGCGCTTTCAGGTGCTGTTGCAGAAACTGGGGCTGCGCCAGCCCGATAACGGCATCGCTCGCTCCGGCGAACAGGCTGAGGCCATCGCTGAGCGCATCGGCTACCCGGTCATCATCCGCCCCTCTTACGTGCTGGGCGGCCGGGCCATGGAAATTGTGTATGATCGCGCCGGACTCACGCGCTATATCCGCGAGGCGGTGCGCGTTTCCGGCGATAATCCGGTGCTGATCGACCGCTACCTCAACGAGGCCTCGGAAGTGGATGTGGACTGCATCTGCGACGGGGAGACCGTGTATGTGGCCGGCGTGATGGAGCATATCGAGGAGGCCGGCATCCATTCCGGTGATTCCGCCTGCTCGATCCCGCCTTATTCGCTCTCGCCGGCCATTGTCGCGGAATTGCGGGCAGAGACCGAGGCGATGGCCAAGGCGCTGGGCGTCGTCGGGTTGATGAACGTGCAATACGCCATTCAGAACGAGCTGATCTATGTGCTGGAGGTTAATCCGCGCGCCTCCCGCACGGTGCCCTTCGTCGCCAAGGCAACCGGCGTGCCGGTGGCCAAGATCGGCGCCCGCGTGATGGCCGGCGAAAAACTATCCTCCTTCAACCTCGATGATTCCATCACGCGCGCCCATGTTGCGGTGAAGGAAGCGGTTTTCCCCTTCGCCCGATTCCCCAATGTGGACACGCTGCTGGGGCCGGAGATGAAATCCACCGGCGAGGTGATGGGGCTGGATACCAATTTTGCCCGCGCCTTCGCCAAGGCGCAGCTCGGCGCCGGGGTGAAACTGCCGCTTGCCGGCACCGCCTTCCTCTCGGTGAAGGAATCCGACAAGGAGGCGATTGTACCGGTCGCGCGCCGGCTCTCGGAGATGGGGTTTTCGATCCTCGCCACCCGCGGCACCGCGGCACGGCTGGCGCAGGCCGGCATTGCGGTTAAATCGGTCAACAAGGTGCTGGAAGGAAGGCCGCATTGCGTGGACGCCATCCGCTCCGGTGAGATCCAGCTGGTCATCAACACCGCCCATGGCGCGCAATCCGTGGCGGATAGTTTTGACATTCGGCGCAGCGCGCTTACCCATGGCGTGCCCAATTTCACCACCATCGCCGCCGCTCGCGCCACCGCCCATGCCATTGCCGCCCTGATTTCGGGCACACTTGAAGTCGCGCCGCTTCAGTCGTATTTTGCCCAACCGTTCTAGGCTTAGCACTCCTGGGAGGCCCCTTCGGGCTTGCTGGGCGCCGTTCTTGTATTTTAACCGTGAGCCCCGCCGGCGGCCCTGCCGGCTTGGGCTTTGGCCGAGGAGATGAAGTGCAGAAGTTCCCCATGACCGCCCCAGGCCTGGCATCGCTAGAAGAAGAGTTGCGGACGCTGAAAGCGCAGGAACGGCCCTCGATTATTCGCGCCATCGCCGAGGCGCGCGCGCATGGCGATTTGTCGGAGAACGCCGAGTACCATGCCGCGCGGGAACGGCAGTCTTTTGTCGAGGGCCGCATCGCCGAGCTGGAGGAAATCACCTCGGCGGCGGAGGTCATCGACCCGTCCTCTCTCTCCGGCGATACCGTGAAATTCGGCGCCAATATTCTGCTCCTCGACGAGGATAGCGAGAAAGAGGTGGCCTATCAGATTGTCGGCATGCATGAGGCGGATGTGAAACAGGCCCGGCTTTCCATTACCTCGCCGCTGGCCAAGGCGCTGATCGCCAAGCGCGTGGGCGACACCGTTTCGGTCCCCGCGCCGGGCGGAGACCGCAGCTACGAGATCCTGAAAATCACCTACGGCTGAGGCTGGCATGGTAACGCTTGCTGATGTGGTGGCGGCGGCGATGCGCATCAAAGGCGCGGTGCTGCGCTCGCCTTTCCTGCGCTCCGACGGACTTTCCCGCCTGACGGGCGCGGAAATTTACCTGAAGCTCGACCATCTGCAGGCCACCGGCGCCTTCAAGGAACGCGGGGCTGCCAACCAGCTCGCGCTGCTGACGCCGGGTGAGCGCAAGGCCGGGGTGATCGCGATGTCTGCCGGCAATCACGCCCAGGCGGTGGCCCGCCATGCTTCTCTGGCCGGGATCAAGGCGACAATCGTGATGCCGAAATTCACTCCCGCGACCAAGGTGACGCGCACCGCCTCCTGGGGCGCCGAGGTAGTGTTGCATGGCGAGGCGCTGGCCGAATCCGCCGCCCATGCGCTGGCGCTGGCAAAAACGCACGGATATGTGTTCATCCATCCCTATGACGATGCAGCCGTTATTGCCGGGCAAGGCACGATGGCGCTGGAAATGCTGGAGGACCAACCGGATTTGGATGTGCTGATCGTCGCCACCGGTGGCGGCGGGCTGATCTCCGGCTCGGCCGTGGTGGCGCGCGCGAAGAATTCCAGGCTGGAAGTGCTGGGCGTGGAGGTGGAAAACTATTCGGCCTTTGCCCAGGCTTTGGCGAACCAGCCGATCAGCGTCGGCGGGCCGACCATTGCCGAGGGCATCGCGGTGCGGGATATCGGCCAGCTCCCGTTGCAAATCCTGCGGGAGCTTGGGGTGGAGATTGTGCTGGTTTCCGAACACGCCGTCGAGCAAGCCCTGGCTTTGCTGGTCGAAAACGCCAAGCAGGTGGCGGAGGGCGCGGGCGCTGCCGGGCTCGCCGCGGTGCTGGCAATTCCGGATCGTTTCCGCGGTAAGAAAATTGGTATTTCTATCTGCGGCGGCAATATCGACCCCCGCATCCTCGCCAACACGTTGATGCGCACGCTGCTGCGCGATGGCCGCCTGTTGCGGGTGGTGCTGGAAATGCCGGACCGGCCGGGGATGCTGGCGGATATCGCGACGCGTATCGGCAATCGCGGCGGTAATATCATCGAGGTGGCGCATCACCGGCTGTTCTCCTCGCCTTCGGTACAGGACGCGCAGCTTGAAATCATGATCGAAGCCCGCGACGCCGCGCATGGCCAGGCCATCGAATCCGCTCTGGCCGAAGCCTTCAACCTGCGCCGGCTGTAATACCAAGCGGCATGGGCTTTGACCCACCAACCCGTCATGCGCTGCGAAGGCGCGTGTGCACGAAGCAGGGCATCTACGACTTAAGCATCCACCCGCACCTTGTTGAAGAAAAGTCGTGGATGCCCCGCCTTCGCGGGGCATGACGGTGGAACCGCCGAGAGTCAAACCCACCGTCCGTTGGTATAACACGTTACGGAATCATTCGTTGCGCAGCGTGGCACAGTCGATACAGGCATTGGCGCTGCGTGGCCTGATTGCCGGGCTGCAACGGCTTACTCCGGCGCAATCCTCCAATCTTGGCGCCTGGGTCGCGCGCGGGTTGGGGCCGATGCTGCCGGTCTCGCGCATTGCCGATGATAATCTGCGCCAAGCTTTGCCCGACCTTGGGCAGGCCGAACGGCGCAGAATCATCCGCGCCGTATGGGATAATCTCGGCCGCAACGTGACCGAACTGCCGCATCTGGCGGCACTCCGGCGCTCGACCGTGGGCGCGGGTTGGGAGATCGAGGGCGAGGAACATATCGCGGCGATACGGGCTTCGGGGGGACAGGCTTTGTTCTTCTCGGGCCATCTGGGCAATTGGGAGATGATATTGCCGATCGCGGCGAGTCTTGGCTTGCCGGTTGCCGGCTTCTACCGCGCCGCCTCGAATGAAGCGGCCGATGCGGTCATCCAGTCCCTGCGGGAAAAGGCGCTGGGCCACGGTGTTACCATGTTCGCCAAAGGCCAAGACGGCGCGCGGGCGGCGCTGTTGCATCTGCGGCGCGGCGGTTCGCTCGGGCTGCTCGTTGACCAGAAAATGAATGACGGGATTGCCGTCCCGTTTTTCGGCAGAACCGCAATGACTGCCCCTGCCCTTGCCCGCTTTGCGCTGCGCTTTCACACGCCGATCATTCCGGTCCGCGTGATCCGCTTAGGGTCGGCGCGGTTCCGCATGGTTTGCGAGAAGCCGCTTGCCATCGCCCTCACCGGCGACGCGACGGCCGATACCTACGCCATCTCGCTTGCCATGAACGCAACCCTGGAACGTTGGATCCGCGACGAGCCCTCCGCCTGGCTCTGGCTGCACCGGCGCTGGCCAAAGGCGGCTGGGCACTCCTCCCGCCCCCCACCCTAACCTTCCCCCATGGGGGGAGGGCTGGGGGTGCTTGGGCAGCTTGGTGTCACCTTTATCAACATATTACTCTAGTAATACTATGGACATACTATTTTCTCTTCCTGTACGGTGATTTGGAGGAGGAAACGGCGGTGGGATCATATTATAGCGCGGATATCCACGGACCATTCGAGACCCATGATCTGGGCGACTTTCAACTGGAAAACGGCGCGAAAATCCGTAATCTCTCGATCGCCTATGCAACGTTCGGTACGCTAAACGCCGATCGGTCAAATGCTGTTCTGTTTCCGAGCTGGTATTCGGGAACCACGAAAATTCTCGAGCAGGCCTATGTCGGCGCGGGACGCGCGCTTGATCCCGCGAAATATTTCATCATCCTGGTGAATCAAATCGGCAATGGTCTGTCGAGCTCGCCCAGCAACACGCCGCCGCCCTTCGGAGCCGGCCGTTTCCCGCAAGTCTCGATCGGCGATGACGTACGCGCTCAATACCGGTTGATTACCGAGAAGTTTGGCATTGAACGCCTGGCGCTGGTGCTCGGCGGGTCGATGGGGGCGCAGGAGACATGGGAATGGGCCGTGCGATTCCCCGATGCGGTTGCCCGGGCCGCGCCGATCGCCGGTTTGGCCAGGGAAACAGCGCATAACCAACTATTCCTCGATACAATCATCGAAGCGATCACATCGGACCCCGCTTTTGAGGAGGGTTGGTATGGCGAGGGCGCGGTGCATCGCGGCCTGCGCCGGCATGCCCGGCTTTTCGCGGCATCGGGCTTCACGCAGAATCTGTTCAACCGTGCCGGATGGTCTGAGCTGGGCTTCACCACGACCGATGATTTCGTCACCGGTTTCGTTGAAAACCATTTTCTGCCGCAGGACCCGAATAATCTCCTGCTTCTTGCCCGCAAATGGCGCGCCGGCGATATCTCCAAACATACCAAGGGCGATCTCGCCGCCGCGTTCAAGCGAATCAAAGCCATCACCCATGTCATTGCGATCGACGAAGACGTGTTCTTTCCGCTGGAGGATATCGCGGCGGCGCAGGCGCTGGCGCCCGGCAGCGCGCTGAGACGTGTCTCGTCGCAATGGGGGCATCTTGCGTTGTTTGGCGTGGATGCCGGCTACACCGCCGCGGTGGATGGTTTCCTCAACGAACTATTGGCGACCCGGACGTAAATTACTTTCACCAACACAACGAGGTAGTATCATGAGCGAAATCGAAACCCGGCCCGATGCGGATGCGCGGCCCGACATCAATCCCCATCCACTGAGCCCCTATGTCGCCTGGGCCGGCAACCGCAACAAAGACCCCATCCTGGCGGCCTTCAAGGAGCTCTTTCCAAGGTCAGGCGACATCCTGGAGGTGGCAACAGGCGCTGGACTGCACATCAACTATTTTGCGCCGCATTTTCCCGATATCCGTTTCCGGCCCTCCGACTACGACACCGAGGTGTTCGAGTCGATCAAGCAGAAGCGCCAGCTTGCGGGGAACAATAATATTGCGGACCCGATCCGTATCGACCTGACCGACCCGGCTACCTTCCCGGACCCGGCGCGGCAGCGTTTTGACGTGATTTTCCTGATCAATATCTTCCAGGTTGCGCCGGTTGCAATCGCGGAAGGGCTTGCCCGGCTCGGCGCCTTGGTTCTGAAGGATGGCGGATTTATCGCGATCTATGGCCCGTTCAAGGTGGATGGTGATTATACCACGCCGTCCAACCAAACCTTCGACAACGAGATACTGGCCGCCGGCGTGCCGGAATGGGGGCTGAAAGATGTGCGTGACCTCGAAAAAGCCGCCGCGCCATCCGGTTTGAAGCTGGCACGGCGGCTGGACCTGCCGGCGAACAACTTCATTCTCCTATTCGAGAGAGCGTGATGCGGATGGCCGCCTAAGCATTTCCCAGCAACCCCTACTCACGGAGCAGGTTCATGTCTGAACCCCATATCTATATCTACGCCGAATATCAGGTATCACTTCCCTTCTCGCAACTCGATTGGCAGCCGATTAACGACGCCATGAAGAAATTTCCTGGTCTTCTCTCCAAGACCTGGCTGAGCGGCATCAATACGCATAGCGTCGGCGGTTTCTACGCCTTCGATACCTTGGCGAACGCGCAGAACTACATTGACAACTTACTGGTGCCCTTTGCGGGGCAGGTGAAAGGCTCGCTCTCAGTTCGCGTGTTTGACGCGGATGCTACGCGGGAGGCCAGCATCGGCATGTACTCGCCGTTCTTTGAGAGATAGGGGCGCCCCCCACCCCGGCCCTCCCCACAAGGGGGAGGGAGACGATTTACCTCACCTTTGTGGGGATTGACCTCACCCAAGCCGGACTGCACGGAACGCCTGCCCCGCCAGCAGCGTCTCAGGCAACACTGGTGGAGTGAATCCGCGACTGTCATGACCGAAAGGGATGACAATCCCGGATGGGCTGGCGGTTGTGGGGCTGTGTGAGAACGCGTCCGGCTTGCTGGTGGCGAATTTGGCCTGGAGCGATGGGCCGAGCCATGAAGGCAAGCCGCCCGGTTCGAAATCCGCGAACCGGTGAAAGGCCTGGCTGCCGGTGATCGGTGATTCGGTGGCGGGAATTGATGTCGCCGCCAGCGCGGGTGTCACCTTTGGCGCGGCAACCACGGTGCCGGTGACGACCAATGTCTCGTGGGCGAGCGTGCCGGAATAGCCCGAGGCGTTGGAGCCGCTGGCATCGAGAATGATGGTTTCCTTGAAAGTCCCGAGTGTCGAGGTGCTCAGCGTGATGATTGGTGCATGATCGGTGCTGCCGGCCGCGACGCTGCTGAAGCTGGTGAAGCCGGTATTCGTGAAGCCGGTCTCGGCGGCGATGGCGAAGCTGCCGGAGAGCAGATCGGCCGGGCCGGTGGCGCTGTTGAGGATGCCCAGCTGCTCGCTGGCCTTACTGCCTTGGGTTACCGTGCCGAATTTCAGGTCGATGGTGGCGGCACTGAAGCTGAGCGCGCCGGTGCCGGAAATCGCCTCGATCGAAGCTGTGGCGAAGTTGTTTACCGTACCGGTGACCGTGATCGTCTGGTTGGCCAGCTTGGTGCTGCCCAGCGTGTCGATGCCGGCGCCATCCGAGGTGAGTGCCAGCATGGCGCTGCCGGTCTCGGACCCTGCCTTGCTGGTATGCAGCGTGATGTCCAGCGCGGTGCTATTGGTTGCGCCGGCCTTCAGGGCGCTGATGCTGCCGGAGGACGAGAAATCCGTCGCGGTGCCGGAGAAGCTGGCGTCGAGATTTTCCGAATAGAGGCCGGTTGCCGCCTGGTTCGACAATGTCAAATGCTGGCTGACGGACTCGCCAACATGAACAATCCCGAAATTCAGCGGCGCCGGCGACGCTTTGCTGGCCACTGCTTCAGAGAAAATAACGATATCCGTACCGCCGTGCTGGTCGGTTGTTGTCTCGGCCCGATCCAGCGCATTCGGGCTGGCCAAAGCGTAGCTTAGCGTGCCGCCGGCGGTCAGTGAAACCAGCAGATGCCCGCCGGTGATGGTGGCGGATTTTGCCAGCGTGCCGGCCAGGTCGATGGTATCGGATGGCGCCAATGAGACCAGCGTCGCCAGTTCGCTGCCCGGATGATCCAGGGTCAGTTCGGCGCTGGTGCCGCTGAAGGTGATCTGGGCTCCGCTTGGCAGGCTGGCGCCGAGGATTAGATCCGCCTTGCTGTCGATCAATATCTTCCCGGTGCCGCTGACCGCATCAGCCAAAGTCAGGGCGCCCGCTGTGGCGATGATGAGGCCGGTATTGGTGATCGGCGCGCTGAATTTGCCGGAACCGGAAACCGTGCCGGTGGAGGCGATGCTGAGCGATGCCGCCGCGAAGTTGCCGCCGCCCAAGACCAGCTTGCCGGCATCGCTGAAGGCTCCGGCATTCGCCGTTACGGTGAAGCTGCGGTCAGCCAGCAGGTTCAGCGCGCCGGTGGCCGAAACTTTGTCCAGGGTGGAGTCAACGAGCACCTGTTTTTTCGTGGTGGTGTTCAGGGTTTCGATGACGGATTTCGCGCCATTCAGTGTGATCGTGCCGTTATCGGTAACAATCGTGGCGTTATTGGCAAGTTGCAGCGTCGCCCCGGCATCGGCCTCGATCGTGCTGCCGGCGGACAAAGTTGTGGCGGACAGCAAGGCGAATTTTGCGCTTGAGAGGTTGAGCGTGCCGCCGGTGGCGCGAAGGGTGCCGTTGCCTGTTATGCTTGGCGTTGCCACCGTGCCGAAGCCTGTGATGGCGCCGGTGCCGTTCAGCGCGATGGAGCTGGCCGTAACCGTGCCGCCGCCGATATTCAAAATTCCGTTATCGGCCAGATGGCCGCTATCGGCGACCACCGTGAAATCGCGCCCGCCAAGGAGCTGCAGACGGCCGGAGGCGCTGATTGCATCCAAGGTTTCATCCAGCGTCACCTGGGTGTTGTTTGTTGTGTCCAGGGATTCAATGGTTGACCGGGCGCCCCGCAAGACGATGTTCGCGGCATCGGTGGTGATGGTGACGTTGTTGGGCAGCTGCAGCGTTGCGCCGGAATCGGCGATGTAAGTGCCCAGGCTGAGCGTCGTGCCGGCGACATTCGCAAGACCTCCATTAAGGCCGAGAACGCCAGTACTGGCAGCGAGCGTGCCGGTGCTGGTATTGGTAACGGCGGCACTGATATAGGAGGTTACGGTACCGCCGGTCTTTTCCAGCAGCCCGGCGTTGCTGAAGATGGCCGTGCCGCCAGCGGGATTGGTGTGTGGTGTGATGCCGGCATAGTCGTCCTCAAGATTGAATACCGCGTGGGCCTTGTTAATGAATACAGTGGTGTCGGCCGGTGTAACACCGAAATTGATCACCCCGGCAGCGTCAACCGTGCCGCTGTTAATCCAGGTGGCGCCATCGATAAGATAGAGGTCTGGGTGGTCGCCATAGGCAGCTGGGCTCTGCGTCACGAGGCTGACCGTCCCACTGGTCACAAGTGTACCTGGCCCCTCGATCACCGGGCCGTTGCCGCCGTCTTCCTCGCCGAAGCTG
>JAMFRY010000125.1 GCA_026225015.1 Alphaproteobacteria bacterium | reverse complement strand
TTTGCCATTCAGGGTAAACACCAACAGATAGCGCGGCTGGCCCCATTTCCAGCCGACATTCATAGGAGTGCCCCAGGCAGCCGTGGAGCCGCCATAGCCGACCAGCAGCGCGACATACTGTTTGCCACCCGCTTCGAAGCTCATGGGCGCCGCGATCACGCCGCCGCCGGCGCCAACCTGCCAGAGTCGCTTGCCGGTCCGCGCGTCATAGGCGGCCAACTTGCCGAGTGCGGTGCCCTGGAAGACGAGGCCGCCGGCGGTTGCCAGCGCGCCGCCGTTCCAGAGCGCGTCCTGCTGCACGCGCCACACCGCTTTCTGCCCAACTGGGTCCCAGGCAAGCAGGGCGCCACTTCCGTCAAGCGTGCTGTCCTTCACCCCGAGGACGTTGATCGGTCCCAGCTGGAAACCGGCTGGCTGCGGCACGCCCTTGGCGAAGCTGGCGGCGAGCCGCATGGTGGGAATGTAGACCAGCCCGGTTTGCGGGCTGTAGGCCATCGACATCCAGCTATGTTCGCCCGTGGGCGCTGGCCAGATCAGCACCTTGCCGCCGGCATCGTAGCGGTCATGCGGGGCTTCAACCGGGCGGCCGGTTTTCAGGTCGATATGGTCGGCCCAGGTCACGCGGCCGAGCTTAGCCGCGGACATTAGCTTGCCGGTTTCGCGGTCCAGCACATAGAAGAAGCCGTCCTTCGGCGCCTGCATCAGGACCTTGCGCGGTTTGCCGTCGATGACAAGATCGGCAAGGGTCATCTGCTGGGTGCAATCGTAATCCCATTCGTCGCGTGGGACCTCCTGGTAGTGCCAGATATATTTCCCGGTATTGGCGTCGAGCGCTACGATCGAGGCGGTGTAGAGGTTATCGCCGCCGCCGGGGCTGCGGGTGGTGGGATCGTAGGGGCCGGCATTGGCGGTGCCGACATAGATGCGGTTCAGTTCGGAATCAAAGGTAATGGAGTCCCAGGGTCCGCCGCCGCCGCCGCCGATTTTATAGAACTGCGCGCTCCAGGTCTTGGCCGCCTGCTCCATGGCCGGATCACCTTTGTTCTGGTCCGGCGAGCCGGGCACGGCATAGAAGCGCCAGAGCTGCTTGCCGGTTGCCTCGTCATAGGCGGTCACATAGCCGCGAGCGCCGAAATCCGCGCCGCCCTGGCCGATGATCACCTTGCCGTCGAAGACCCGCGGCGCGCCGGTGACGGTTTGAAACGAACCCGGCGCAACCGTGTGCGCGGTCCAGATGACTGCGCCGGTTTTGGCATCGAGCGCGAATAGCCTTCCATCCAGGGAGGCGGAGAATATTTTACCCTGGTCATAGGCGGCGCCGCGATTGACGCCGAAGTTGAAGCGCATTGCAACCGGCGCCGTTTTCCAGATCTGCGGATCGTAGGTCCAAATGGTTTTGCCGGTCACACCATCGACAGCATAGACTTTGCCTTGGGTGCCGGTGAAATACAGCACGCCGCCCACGGCGAGCGGCGTGGCCTCCAGCGTGGATTCACCGGGAAGCACGATCGACCAGGCGAGGCCGAGTTTCCCGATATTCTGCCTGGTGATCTGCCGCAACTGGCTATAGGCGGTTTCATCCGAGGTTCCGTTATGGCTCGTCCAGTCCGCCGCCGCGCCGCCGGCAGAAGCGGGCAGCAAACCCACGATGAACAGCAGGGCCAGGCCAAAAGCGGCCGCCTGAAATGGACGATTCATACTGGGCTCTCCCTGTCTATTACGCGGAGTCTATTACGCGGAGTCTATTACGCGGAATTTGTGCGACACATTATGGCACAATCTCTACCGCAGGAACGTCAAAAGTCAAATACACTTCAGAATGTGAATTTGACTCCCGCATAACCGCCGATCGGCGCGGCGACGCTGTAACTGCGGGGGTTAGAGTAGTCAGGCGCCTGCGCTACGTAAACGCCGCCATCCAGGCCGGTTGGCGAAAATGTGCCGTAATTATAATATTTTGCGCCGGTGAGATTGTCGATGCCGCCGAAGAACTGCAACCGCGGCGTCAATTGGTAGAAGGTGGTGAGGTCGAGCACGGCATAGCCCGGCAGCGGCGGAGTGAGATTGGCCGCATCGCCGTATAGCGGGGCGGATGTCTGCGCCGTTACGGTAATGCCGATATTCCACCGCAGCGTGGCGTTGAAATTGCCGCCGAATTTGATGATGTTCCGGGGGATGCCCGGAAGATGATCGCCCGGCTCGACGGTGATGTTGCCGTTGGCGTCCGCCGCGGGGTTGTTGGTCTGTTCGATGAAGCTGCTTTGATAGGTGGCCTCGATCAGCGAATAGCTGGCATGGACCGACCATCGCGGCGCCTCCAGTTTGAGCTCGGCATCCATGCCGGCGCGCCGTACATCGCCGATATTGCTGAAATAGCCTTCACCGATCGGATTATAAGGCGATTGCAGAAACTCGATGTCGTCATTGGTGTTGGAGACATAGAAATCGGCGTTATAGGTGATGATGCTGGAATCGGGCCCTGCCGCCGTGCCCCTTATGCCGGCTTGCAGCATGCGCGTGACGATCTGCTTCAAATCCGGATCGCCGGACATGAAATTCGCAAGGCTGCAGGAATCCTGCGGGCTGGCGCAGGAGAGCTCTGCCGGCGTCGGCGCCGCATTGGCTTGGCCATAGCCGCCATACAACACCAGAAACGGTGTCACATCATAGGCGGCGCCGAGTGCCGGATTGACATGGTCGAAATAGTGCCGGCCGCTAAGCCCGGCGCCGGGTGCGTTCGGGTCCGGGGGAAGCTGGTCATGCAGCGCAATATTGGCGATGTTGAACCTGCCGCTTCCCGTGAGTGAAAATTTCGACGTGATACTCACCGTATCGGAGATATAGGCGCCGTAATAGGCGTTGCGGATGACGACATCCACGGGTACCGTGCCGGGCTCATCCAGAATATATCCGGGGCTGGGGATGCCGGGCGGCGTTAGATAGTTGCGGGCACGGGTGATGCCGCCGATATAGCCGGTGGCGCCGTATTTGGTAAAGCCGCCATCATAGCTCAGCCCCGCGACGAAATGATTGGCGAGACCGAAAAGCGGCGCGGTATTCGTGATTTGCGCAGAGCCGCCATAGCCGTTTGTGTTGCTGGTGTTCAGGTTGAGCTGGGAATAGGCGTAGTAGCCATAGGCGTCGGGCACCGGCTCAAAATTCGGAATGAGCCCGCCGCCGATCGTGGTGCTTGGCGCGCCGCCAACGCCGCCTTGGCAGAGATAGGCGGCATCGGGACCTGGGCCGCAGGGAAGGTCGTTAGGTCCATTGCCGTTTGCCAGTTGCTCGCGCAGGTAATCATAATACAACACCGCCTGAACCGAGGTATCGGGCGTGAGCTGGTCCGACAAATTCGTGCTGAACTTCGCATATTTATCGCCGATGCGGTTGGGGCCGGTGAATTGCGAGGACGGATCGGCGGCAAGCAGTTCCACAGGCACCGTGCCGGGGCCGTTCAACTGGGAATCGGCAAGCGTCAGGTTGAAGTGCAGTTCGGCATGCCCGCCGCGCCAGCCGAGATCGCCATAAAAATTCTGAATATCGGAAGATTGCTCATCGCGCCAGCCGCCTTCATGCGTCTCGCCCAAATCCACATAGGAAGCGACATTTCCCGATTGCCTTGCATATTCGAGATTGCCTTCGATCTTGCCGAACGATCCGCCCGATAATTCCGCCTTGCCGCCGGAGAAGGTGAACCCGTTTTTCATCTGCACATTGATGGCGCCGCCCAGCGCATTCAGGCCGAAAACGGGATTGCCGTCCTCGATGCTGAGTGAACTGATCGCCTCATCCGGCAGCAGGCTCCAGATGGCGAGGTCGCCGAACGGCGTGTTGAACCTTGCGCCATCGACATAAACGCTCAACCCCGCCGGCGTGCCCTGGATCGGCGAGATTTCGAAGCCATGATAGAGAATGGTCGGCTGGTAGGGATTGGCCTGGCTGTTCACCAGGTTGACGCCTTCGGCCTGGTCAGCCAGCGCCTGCGCCGCATCGGCGACGCCCTTGCTGCTGATGTCCGAGGCTGAGAATGTTTGCACCGGATGCGGGAATTTCTGCGCGTCCACCGTGGCGTGGGAAAGCGGGGTGACATAAATGATGTTTGAATCGCTTTGCGCAAGCGCCGGAGCCCATAGCGGCAGGCAGATCATTGCCGAACCAGCAAACAGGATGCCGCCGGCCCATTTTTGCTGGCCTTTCATCCGGCAATCCCCCCAACGGAATTTAACGCCAAACCTACGCGGTGTTATGACGGTGTAACAGCCGATATCGAGGGCCAAGTCAAACAGCTGATCGGCATGCCGGCGCCGGGCTGTCCTCCCGCGATGACCCGAAGATTTAAGAAGTTTTAAGACTCGATTTTATGGACCGGGAGCGTGACTGCGGCGTAGCTTCTGCTCGAACAGAAACGGCGGGGCAGGCGGGGTATGGGGAGCGTTACCATTGATAGCATGGCGGCATCGCTCGGCCCGGCATTTCGTCCGGGTTTCGCGGCGCCCGGCCGTCACCCGGAATTTTTGTATTATGTGGCGACCTGCCTCAGGCGCCGGCCTTCTGAACCGTTACAACCCATTGATGGAGCAAAAAATGTCCAAACATCTCCTGCCCGGCAGTAACCGCAAACCACTTGCTGACGCCACCTTGAGCGGCCCATCCGATCCGGATGAGCGGCTGGAAGTAACGCTCGTGCTACGCCACAACGCCGTTGCGGGGTTGCAGGACCGGGTGGCGCGGCTGAGCAAGGGCGATTACTCCCTGGCGCCGCTGAGTCACGAGGATTTTCTGGCCGAGCACGGCGCCCGCGCCGAGGATATCGAAGCCGTTTCGAAATTCGCAAGCCAGCATCATCTTGCCGTGGTTTCGGTGAGCCGGGCCCGCCGCAGCGTTGTGCTCTCCGGCGCGGTCAAGGATTTCAACGAAGCCTTCGGCGTGACATTGCAGCGTTATGAGCATCCAACCGGCGCCTATCGCGGCCGCGAGGGCGAAATTACGTTACCGGATGCGTTGAAGGATGCGGTGCAGGCCGTGCTGGGGCTGGACAACCGCCCGCAGGCCCGCGCGCATTTCCGCAAGAACGCTGCCGCGCGCGCCGCCGGCGGCCCGATCTCCTACCCGCCCACCAAGATTGCTTCGCTCTACGGCTTTCCCACCGCGACGGGCGCTGGCCAGACCATTGCCATCGTCGAATTCGGCGGCGGCACGCGCAGCGCCGATCTCAACCAGTATTTCAGCTCGCTTGGGCTGAAAGCGCCGAAGATTGTCAGCGTCTCGGTCGATCATGGCAAGAATCACGCCTCAGGCAGCGCCGATGGGCCGGATGGCGAAGTGATGCTGGACATCGAGGTTGCCGGTTCAGTGGCGCCGGGCGCGACGCTTGCCGTGTATTACGCGCCCAATACCGATGCCGGATTTCTCGACGCGGTGACCACCGCCATCCATGACACGGCGAACAAACCCTCGGTGCTTTCGATCAGCTGGGGCGGCCCGGAATCGAGCTGGACGTCGCAGGCGATCCAGGCGCTGGACGAGGCGTTTCAGGATGCGGCGTCGCTTGGCATCACCGTGTTGGTGGCGGCCGGCGATGGCGGCTCGACCGATGGGCAGACGGACGGCGCCAACCATGTCGATTTCCCAGCCTCCAGCCCGCATGTTCTGGCCTGCGGCGGCACCAGCCTGCAAGCGGGCGCTGACAACATTACCTCGGAGAGCGTGTGGAACGACCTGCCCAATGGCGGCGCCACCGGCGGCGGTGTAAGCACCGTGTTCCCCGTACCGAGCTGGCAGCAGGGCCTATCCGCGACTCTCACCTCCGGCCAAAGCCAGAAACTGCAATTTCGCGGCGTGCCGGATGTGGCGGGCAATGCCGATCCTGAGACCGGCTATGCCGTGCGGGTGGATGGCAGCGATACGGTGATCGGCGGCACCAGCGCGGTGGCCCCGCTTTGGGCTGGATTGATCGCCAGGATCAATGAATTGAGGGCCGCGCAGTCGCTGCCGCCGGTCGGTTTCCTCAACCCGATTCTCTATCCAAATGAAGGCGCGCTGAACGATATCGAAAAAGGCAATAACGGCGCTTTCGCGGCGGCCGAGGGTTGGGATGCCGCGACCGGGTTGGGATCGCCCGATGGCCAGGTGCTGGCCTCGCTGCTGGGGAAGAGTACCAGCGAGACAGACCAAGCTGGCGATGGGCACGCGACGGATAAAGCCTTCATCGCGAAGGGCAATGCCTTTAGGGCAAAGGGTGATGCGTTCGTGACCCATGGCAACGCCTTAATTGCTAAGGGTGATGGCTTTGTCGCCAAGGGCAACGCTTTTGTTACCCATGGCAATGCCGTCAAAGCCAAAGGAAAGGATCAGGTCCCCCGCGGCGTTCCCGATCAGAATACGAGTACCCAGAAAGTCTCGTAGCGGAGCGCTGACAACTTGGGGCGGCGTTTCCTCCTAAGGCGCCGCCCCATTTTTTTAGCGTAACACCAACCCGCTTTGACCCTAACCCACCAGCCACTCCACATACGTCATGCCGGCGTAGGCCGCATCCACGACTTTTCCATCAGCGTCACAAAATAGAATCATACAAATCATCCCATTGCGGGTTCCCAGCCACAATCAATCTCACCTTATAAGCCCGCCGCCATTCCTTGATCGCTTTCTCCCGCCCGATTGCCGCAACAATATCGTCGTGCCGCTCAAACCAAACCAGCCGCTTCACCGCGTAACGTTTGGTGAACCCTGCAACCAACCCTTCCCGATGCTCATAAATCCGCCGCACCAAGTCTGCCGTCACGCCCACGTACAAAACACCGTTTGGCTGACTCGCCAGAATATAAACCCATCCGCCCAATTCGCTGCCCAACCCTCATCAGCTTTTTCGGTGGGTATAGGCGAGATGCTAAACTTAAGCCAAGCGGCAAATAGGTTGACCATGCATTCGATCCAAGTGCCGAAAAAAGTCGTGGATGCCGGCCTGACGGGGTTGCAGGGCCGGAGAGTCAATCACAACGCCGCTTGCCATAAAACGCATCGCATGAATGACCTGGATGACTCATCCTCGTAACAAATCCTCAGATTTCACCTGCCTCGTCGCCCAGCGCCAATAGCTTAGCGGCAGCTTTAGCAGCTGCGGCTTCATTCCAGGCCGCACCTTCGTCTGTAAGCTGCTGAAATGCAGCCGGCGACAGACCGGATCTAAGTCTTTGTGAAAGAACCTCATAGACGCGCTCCTCCGTCGGCTCCCGTAATTCGCCCGCTGCCTCGTAGCCGGCGTCTACGAACCCAAGCAGACGAGCAGCATCCTTCATATTGCCTGCGGAGGCGCCAAGCAAAGCGCATTGCTGCAGGCATACCCGCAGGATGAAGCCGCCTTGCAGAGCGACCAAAGAGAGCGCCTCAGTGGCCGCGTGCCGCGCCTCAGCCAAGCGGCCCGCAATCAGCAGGTAGGTGGCGATATTGACTAGTGCCCAGCTCAGATTGGTCTGCTGTGCTTCCGCACGGAGAAAACTAATGGCCGTACCGACGCGTTCGATGGCAAGATCAATCTCGCCAAGATTGAACTCGATCTCGGCGAGATTGATCAGTGCGGTAACTTGGCTCTGACCTGCACTGCCGCGCCGGGCGAGGCGCAGCGCTTGATCGAAAAACCCGCGTGCGCTAAAAAAATCCTCTTCCATGCCGGCGATGATGCCCAGATTATTAAGAACGTAGAACGAAGTTTTCGGGCGCGTTGCGCCGGCAAGCAAATCCTTGGCCTGGTTGAGCAGCGTTTTGGCCTGGTCTCGGCTCCCAAGGAAACTATGGATCACCCCGGCAAGCGCGAGCGCTGCGCCGCGCTCTTTATCGTCGCCCAGCGCCAGGTACATCTCCGCCGCCCTTTCCAGCGCGGCAAGAGCGCGCGGGCGATCTGAACTGAACCATAGACTGCCTGTCTGGCGGAAGAGCCGTGCGCGGCTTGCGACAGATGCGTCCGGGGCAGCAGCGTCAGCACGTTCAAGATAGCGGCGTCCTTCGGTCAGCAGGGAGGATTTATCGAAGAGCGTGGCGGCGGCGCCCGCAAGGGAAGCCGCAAGTTCTGCATCGCCCTGCGGGCTCACCGCCCAATCGAGCGCGGCGCGGACATTACCCAGTTCCGGGGCGAAACGAGCGAGCCAGGGGTCATCCTGGATGGTTTCCCACTCGGCATAGGCTTGCTCCAACAGTGAGGCGTAAAACACAGCGTGCCGGCGTAGACATGCGGCGTGGCCACCGGCTGCAGTAAGCTGCTCCAGCGCGAACAGCCGCGGCGTCTCCAGCAACCGGTACCTGGGCTCAGCGCCGGCTTCAGCAACGACCAGGGATTTATCCACCAGCCGGCCGAGCGCGTCCAGGATGGTCCATTCATCCTCTTCGCCATCCTTCAAAATGGCAGCGGCAGCCTCGGCCGAGAACGTGCCGGCAAAAACGCCGAGCCGGTGGAAAACCCGGCGGTCTGTTTCATCGAGCAACTCGTCGCTCCAGGCGATGGTGGCGCGCAAGGTGCGGTGGCGGGCGGCGGCGGTGGAAAGCCCGGCGGTCAACAAACGCAAACGTTTATCCAGGCGGCTATGCAAGCCTTCCAACCCCAAGGAGGGAACGCGCGCCGCGGCCATCTCCAAGGCCAGCGGAATCCCGTCCAGGCTGCGGCAGATCGCGGCTACCGTCGCGCTATTGGAACCGCCAAGGCGAAAATGCCGGTCCGCGGCCTCGACGCGCTGGAGAAAAAGTTCCACCGCGCCATATCCGGCAACCTCCTCCGGTGCGGTCGCCTTTGGCGGCGGCAAAGCCAGCGGCGTGAGGCGATAGGCTGCCTCAGACTCCACGCGCAGCGGCTCCTGGCTGGTCGCGATCACGGAGAGGCTCGGGCAGGCGGTCAGCAGCGCTCCCGCCAATGGCGCGATGCCGCCGAGACGGTGCTCGCAATTATCCAGGATCAGCAACGCCCGCCTAGCGCCGAGCGCCTGGGCCAAAGCTTCCGGCCGGGATGCGCTTTCGCTCAGGCGCAATCCGAAAGCGGCGATGACCGTGGCCTCCACCCGCGTATCCTCGGTAATCGGCGCAAAATCCGCGATCCGCACCAAGCCGGAGAAATCGTCCAGCACCATATCGGCAAGGCCGAGCGCCAGATGGGTTTTGCCGATGCCGCTGGGGCCGGTGATGGTGACCAGCCGGTGCCTGGCGAGGCGCTTGCGAAGCTCGGCAAGTTCCTGATCCCGCCCGATGAGCGGCGGCCGCATGAACCCCGGATGCGCTGCCAGCTGCGCTTCGGGCAAGCCAGATTGCGGCGGGGTTTCGACGCCGGTTGGCGCATCGCTTACAAGACGGTAGCCCCGGCCCGGCACGGTTTGCACAAGTTTCTGCCAGCCACCCAGCGTCTTGCGCAGCGCCACCATTTGCACATGCAGATTGTTTTCTTCCACCACCAGGCCGGGCCAGACCAATTCGATCAGCTCGTGCCTGGTGAACAGCCGGCCTTGGGCGCCAGCTAGCACCGCCAGCAGGTCAAAGGCGCGGCCGCCGAGCGAGACCGGCCCATCGGGTCCTGTCAGCAGGCGCCGACGGGGGTCCAGATCGAATGGCCCGAAGCGAAGTTTTTCGTCAGCGACCAGCATAATGTTCACTCCAGCGCGCTTCCCTGCACGAGGCGCCATATTGTACCAAGCGCCATTGTAATTGACTCACCGTCCCCGCAACCTTGTCATGCCCGGCGAAGGCGCGTGTGCACGCCGCCGGGCATCCACGACTTAATCTGCGGTCAAACCCATGAGCGAATAGGTTGGGGCACCGTTTGATCCAGGCGCCATAAAAAAAGTCGTGGATGCCCGGCCTTCGCCGGGCATGACGTGTGGGATAGAAAGTGGGTCATGGTCAAAGCCGCTCGCTATTAAAGGCCGTTTTGGAAATAATTTCAATCACGCGCAATCTTTCCAAAAACCGGCTCGTCAACCCCCGCCTGATGGGTGCGGCGATTCAATCTAACCGAGAGTATTACTCATAAAAACACAACTCAAGGATGTTGACGGGCCTCATCCACCCGAAATTGCGCCAAAACCATCCGTGGCTCTAAAGCCGGTTCGAACGCTATGGTATTCCTGTTATTATCGCCCTGGCGATGGCAATTTATAGCGATATCAAAACAATCTCCCCGTAGCCAGAGGCTGGAGCGCCGCCCTTGATTCCCCTGACCCGGTATCCCAGCTTGTAGATCATTCCGGGCTCAATCACCGAGCCAAGGAGGATCAGATGTCACGGATATTTCTTGCCGCCTGGCTGGCGATTGGGCTGGCAAACGCACAGGCGCAACCCAGTGGGTCCCCGCCTTGCAGAGGCGATAAAATCCTGAACGCGGCCGGGTTATTGATTACCCTGCGATCCGGCCAGGCCTATAACGCTTATCCGGGCTCCCAGGCTTTGATGAGCATGTGGGAGCCGCTGGACAAGGTGACGGTGTGCGGCATTGGCGGGAGCGCGGTGCAAATCACCGATCTGAGCCACAAGAACGAAACCGTCAAAGCCTTCAGGGCCTACCCCCAAAACACCGGTAGCCTGATCTAAGCGCGGCCCAGCGCCAAATATTTATCGGGCACCCGCCATCATCTTCGAAATATCCACCTGGCCGGTGGCTAACCCGCCCATGAATCCGCCATCCACCGGGAGAACCACGCCGTTAACGTAGGTGGCGGCGTCGCAGTTCAGGAACACCAGCGGGCCGGCCTGTTCTTCCGGCGTGGCGCGGCGGTTGATCGGCTGGGCGGCGGCATCAAGCACCGCCGCGTCGGTTGCGGATTCGAATTCCGCCATCATCGGGGTTTGTGTCGGGCCGGGGAGAATGCAGTTGAGCCGGATGCCGCGTTTGATCAGATGCGCGGCTTCAAACATCGTCCACACGATGATGGCCTCTTTTGAGAAGGAATAGCCTTCGGCGACGATGTCCAAATGCGATTCCACCCATCGCAGGGCGGCATCCCAGCTATCGGTCGCGACCAACTCCATCAGGGTCGGGATGCGCCGGCTCCAGCCGAGGCCGCCGGTCGAGGAGATGCTGGCGACAGCACCGCCCGGCTCCATGAGCGCCACGACTTTCTGGGTGAGGTGGCGCGTGCCGATGAAGTTGACCTTCATCACGTCAACCGCCGGAAAAGTCTGCGGCAGGCCGGCGCAGTTGAACAGCGCATCCACTCTGCCGATTTTCGCCGCCGCCGCGTCGATCGAAGCCGGGTCGCGCAGATCGGTGGAGGTGAAGGAGGCGAGCGGCAGCGTACATTCCTTGTAATCCAGACCATGCACTTGCGCGCCGATATCCAGCAGCAATTGCGCGGTGGCGTGCCCCATGCCGGAGAAGCAGCCGGTAACGATCACCCGTTTGTTATTATATCTTGCATATTCCATCGCATTTCCTTTCTCGCCTGGCATCCAGGGTTGTTCTTCTTCGCTAACCTGTTGCTCGATAGCGCTCTTTGCTCAATGACGCGAACCGCTTGCCGCCGCCTGCGCGACAAATCGCTGCGACGATCTGAAATCGCGCGGCGCTTGTCCCGTCGCCCGGTGAAAGGCGGCGGAGAATGCGGCGCCGGTTGCAAAACCAAGCTCGGTTGCGATGACTGAAACTGGTTTTTTGGTCGCGCCCAGCAGCGACTTGGCGCGTTCCGTCGTCAGACGTTGCACGAAGCCGCCGATCGTCTCTCCGGTCTCAGTTCGGAAGGCCCGGATGAGATGGCGGCGGCTGAGTTGGCAGAGGGCCGCCAGTTCAGCAATCGAGGTGGTGCGGCCGCCCTGCCGAACCCGCTCCTCGATGGCCTTCAGGCGCCGGAGCGAGAGTCCGCCCTTGCGGAAATGCCGCTCGCGCAGACGGTGCAGTAGCCGGGCTGTTTCGGCCAGCAGGGTCAGGCTCAAGCCTTCCAGCAGCAGCTCCGAGGCGAAGCCAGGCTGCGCCACCTCGCGCAAAATGCGTGTTAGCACGGCTTGCACGGCGCCGCCCTCCAGCCGGACGCAATTGGCCAGACCGGGCGTAAGGTTTTGGCCGAAATCCAGCGCATCTTCACCGCTACCCGGGCTTTCAAAAACAGCGAGAGGCTTTGCTGGCGTCCTGGTCCGCCCTCGCCGCGAAAACGGTGGCCCGCCGGCATGAAGAAGATTTTGCCAAGCGAACGGTAGCCGCCCGAGGCTTCGGGAAAATAGCCGCGCGAACCGGGCGGCCGGGCCGAGAGCGTCATGTCGAAAAAATGGATATCGTCGGAATACCAGTTGCCGGTGACTGGATAATCCCGGTCGTAATCGACCCGCATGGCCATCAGGGATGCCGTGCTGGTCCGTTTCTGATCGAGCACGTGGCCGGCCGGAAAACGGGCGCCGGAAGCAAACAGCAAATCCTCCGCGGAGCACTTTTCGCGGTCAAAATCTGACAATGATGCGCTGCACGGGTTGAACATTGGTTGGTTTTTGTCTCTCCCTTCGGGGAAGTTACCATGGTTGGGTGCGAAACAACCGTCAAGCGGCCGATGCGGCGCTGCCCGGTTTGGCCGGCCGATTGCGCCGCCTGAAAATGGCGCTGCCGCGCAATGCTGGCGTTTTGGGGCAAGCGCTCCCATTGCGCGGCGGCGATTGCCGGTTAGCATCCCATCCGGGCTTTGGGGCGCGGGATAAGCGGGTCTACATTGCGGCCATGGGGTTTGCCAGATCCGTACATCTATCCCAAAATTGTTCGTAAAGAAGCTTGGAGACTGAAAATGGCGGAAGCTTACATTATCGACGCGGTTCGCACGCCGCGCAGCACCGGCAAGCCCGGCAAGAGCGCCTATACCAGCCTGCACCCGCAGAACCTTGCCGCCGGCGTGCTTGCCGCGCTGAAGGAACGCAACAACATCAACACCGCTGAAGTGGACGACGTGATCTGGGGTACCAGCGCGCAGTTTGACAAGCAGGGCGGCGATTTGGGCCGCATGGCGGCGCTCGATGCCGGCTATGACGTGAAAGCCAGCGGTGTCACGCTCGACCGCTTCTGCGGCAGCGGCCTGACCGCCACCAATCTCGCCGCCGCGGAAATCATGTCCGGCATGGAGGATCTGGTGATCTCCGGCGGGACGGAACTAATGTCCTTTATCACGCAGCATCAGATTGATCAGGCCGCGGCGGGGATCAAACGCGGCAGCCTGGGCGACAATGCACGGTTGCAGGCGCGGCATCCGCAATCCAACCAGGGGGTTGCCGCCGACGCCATTGCAGCGTTGGAGGGGATCACGCGGGAGGAACTCGACGCGTTCTCGCTGGAAAGCCAGCGCCGCGCCGGGCGCGCAATTGCGGGCGGTTATTTTTCCAAATCCCTGATCCCGGTTTATGATCTGGAGGGCAAGCTGCTCCTGGATCATGACGAGCACCCACGGCCGAACACCGCCGCCGCCGATCTGGCCGCGCTGAAACCGTCTTTCGCAAAGTTTCTCGATGCGCCGGCAGATGAATCCGGCGCCACCTTCGGGCAGCTTATCACCAGCCGCTATCCGGGGCTCAACATCGTGCCGGTGCACCATGCCGGCAGTTCTTCGGGCGTAGTGGATGGCGCGGCGGCCTTGCTGCTGGCCTCCGGCGCCTATGCGGAGAAACAGGGCTGGAAACCGCGCGCCCGGATTATCGCCACCGCGAATATGGGCGATGACCCGACGCTGATGCTGAACGCGCCGGTGCCGGCAGCAAGAAAGGTTCTGGCCAGAGCCAGGTTGAAGCTCTCCGACATCGATCTGTTCGAGGTGAACGAGGCCTTCGCAGTGGTGGTGGAGAAATTCATCCGCGACCTTGGCATTGATCGCGAGCGGATCAATGTGAATGGCGGCGCGATTGCGCTTGGCCATCCGGTCGGCGCGACCGGGGCCATTTTGATCGGTACGGCGCTGGATGAGTTGGAGCGCCGGGGGTTGAAGCGCGCGCTGATCACGATGTGCGCGGCGGGCGGCATGGCGCCGGCGGTGATTATCGAGCGGGTTTAAAGGAGATACCCCTGGCGCCCGGCAGGGCACGAATCATTGGTAATGGTCAGTTTGAAATCAGCGTCTGCAAACAACCGCGCTCTTTGAACACCCGTGTCGCTGACGCCGGATTTGCAATCAGCATGCTAGCTGGACGCACGGGCCTGGCAACGAGTTCGCCTCCACAGTTTGGACATTGATCGTCCAGAATGTTGCCAGCGCACTCAGCGCAGAATGTGCATTCGAAGGTGCAGATGCGCGCGTTCCGGCTAGATGCCGGAAGGTCGCGGTCGCAACACTCACAGTTGGGGCGCATATCCAGCATTCCTAACCTCCGGTGGAGAGCCTTATGTACGTTAGGCGGGCCCAACTAATAGTACCAGATTTCAAACTAACCGCCTACCGAATCGTGGCTGCCGGCTCGCGCGGAAAGTAGATGGTGGATGAACGCCCTCACCCCTAGGACTCGTCAGGAATTAACGGAGCGATCTGTCCTGTTGCTTGGCCGTATCGTATAATTCCACTCGCCGTGGAACTCATCGCGTGTGATATTGATGGAGGACATCTCCTCCTCGGT
>JAMFRY010000124.1 GCA_026225015.1 Alphaproteobacteria bacterium | reverse complement strand
CGGCGAGCCGGCCCTTCTCGGCTTCGACGATGCGCGGACGCTGTTCCACGAATTCGGCCATGGGCTGCATGGCCTGCTCAGCCGCGTGCGCTATCCCTCGCAATCGGGCACCTCGGTACGGCAGGATTTTGTCGAACTGCCCTCGCAGATTTACGAACATTGGGCGGAATTGCCGGAGGTGTTGCAAAAATTTGCGCGGCATCATGAAACCGGCGCGGCCTTGCCCGATGCGTTGATCGCGCGGCTGCTCAAGGCGCGCGGCTTCAACCAGGGTTTCGAGACGGTCGAATATACCTCCGCCGCGCTGATCGATATGGCGCTGCATGGCGCCGCAGCGGAAAATCTCGACGTGGATGCGTCCGACGTGGATACGTTCGAGCAGGAATTTCTGGCCAATATCGGCATGCCGGCGGAGATTATGCTTCGCCACCGTCCGGCGCATTTCCAGCATCTGTTCGCGGGTGACGGCTACGCCGCGGGCTATTATTCCTATATGTGGTCGGAAGTGCTGGACGCGGACGGTTTCGATGCGTTCCGGGAAGCCGGCGATCCATTCGACCAGGCCATCGCAAAGCGGCTGAAAACCCTATTGAGCGCCGGCGATACGCGCGATCCGATGGCGCTATACGTCGCCTTTCGCGGCCGCGCGCCGAGCACCGCCGCCTTGCTGCGGGGCCGCGATCTGGTCCCCGCCTGATGGCGGACGCCACGGCTTCGCCGCCCATCACCGTCCGGATGATCGCCGGCGCCTCGATCGGCAATGCGCTGGAATTCTACGATTTCATCATCTACGGCTTCTTCGCTTCTTCACTCGCCTCGGCGTTTTTTCCGGGCAAGGACGCAACAACCCAGCTTTTGCTGACCTTTGGCACCTTCGGCATCTCGTTTTTCGCAAGGCCGGTGGGGGCCTTCGTGCTCGGCATCTTCGCCGACCGCAAAGGCCGGGTGCCGGCGATGATCGTCTGCGTTGCACTGATGACCTTGGCCAGCGCGATGATCGCCCTGATGCCGACCCGCGCCAATATCGGCCTGGCGGCGCCGCTCGGCATATTGCTGGCGCGTTTGATCCAGGGCTTTGCCTTGGGCGGCGAGTTCGGCAGCGCCACGGCACTGATGATCGAACATTCGGCGGGCAGCGAGACTCGCGCCGCAAGCTGGCAGGGCATCAGCCAGAATTTCGCCGGGCTGTTCGCCTCCGGAACCGCCTGGGCGTTGAGCGCCGATAACCCCGCGGTTTTTCATATCCTGCCGTTCCGGATCGCCTTTGGGATCGGCGCCCTGATTGGCCCGATCGCCCTGGCGCTGCGGCGCGGGCTGCTCGAAGCGCCGGCTTTTCTCGAACAGCGGCGCCGGCCGAGGCCAATCAAGGAACATCCCACCTTCAGCGGCGTTTTGATCGCCGCGGGGATGGTCGCGATCGGCACTGCCCAGACCTATCTCACCATCTATCTTCCCACCTACGCCGCCACGCAGCTCCACATGCATGCAGGCAAGGCATTGGGCGCGGTATTCCTGAACTATGTCGTGACCCTGGCCCTGACGCCGTGGCGGCTGATGATCGCCCGGCGGTTCGACCATTCGCATCGAACCTACGCGATGTTGCTCTCCTGCCTTGTCATGCTTGCCGCCGGTTATCCCGCCTTCATCCTGCTGGGGCTATGGCCGTCGCCGGTCATGCTGTTTTTATTGCCGCTCGGCTTTACGGTGATTGGAATGTTTTATAACGCGCCGCTTTCCGGGTTCATGGGCATGGTTTTTTCTTTGCATCATCGCGGGGTTGGGCTTTCAATCGGCTATGCGCTCGGGATCGCTCTATTCGGCGGCTCTGCCCCCTTCATCAATACCTGGCTGGTATCGCGCACCGGCGACCCGCGTAGCCCGGGCCTGTATCTAATCTTCGCCAGTATCGTCTCGATCGCCGCAATCCTCGCGGCGCGGCGGCGGCTGAAATCAGAGGCAGGGCAAGCCGCGTTCAAGCCGGCGGCGTAGGCCGACGTTTCCGGGCCGTTCGGAGGGCGCCCGAATACCGGTCCGCCGAAGGTAGCGTGCAATACTATTGTTGCGGGACCCGGGATTTGCGGGAATGGATCGGGGGCAAAGCGGATATGTGTCGTTGCGGCAGAGGAGTCTTCTCATGTCCGAACACATCATGATCACATATCCCACCGCCAGCATCCCGGTGCGGACAGGTTACCGCGCCGTGCCCGGCAGCGCGATCGCGGGGCCGAAGCAGATCCGGCTGCTGAAATGTCCCAAATGCCGGCAAGCGCATATTTGGGACGGCAAGGACGCCTATTGGGTGGAATCCATCCTGGCGCCCTCCCGCTGGCATGGCTTCCGGGCGAAGCTGCGCAGATCGCTGCATGTCTGACCGGTCCGTTTCAGACCGGCCCGCTTCAGACCGGCCCGCTTCAGACTGGCCCGTTCAGAACGCGCCGCAGGCATCGCTGGTGGTGACGCCGACGGATCGCTGGTCGAATTCCCTGTCATAGGCGCGGGTGACTGAGCCGATCCTGGCGGCGAGATTGGGCGAGGGGGCCAGCGCGACCGTCAGGACTTTTGAATTTTCGCGAACGATCTTGCCGCTGCCCGGGTCTAGCCATTGGCCCAGGCCGTCGATAACGGTGAAGCCGTCCGGGAAGGCCTTGGTGACCACGTTTGCGGCGAATTGCGCCCATTGCTCCGGATTCAAAGGCGGCTTGCCGGGAATGCTTTCGCCGAAATACAGTGTCACGATGGTCATCGGCGCCTCACCTGGCAGCGGACACGCCGCCTGCGCCCCAGTGCAGGAGATGATGCAGGAGATGATGCAGGAAATGGCGATGACCGTCGAATTGATTGCCCTGCGCCAAGGCGTTGTCATTACTTGCCTTGGGAGCATTGGGCGATAGCTTCCTGCCATGCGGCAAACCTTTCGAATCGGTGCGATCAGCGCATCCCACAAGCCGGCACTGGGTCAACCGGCCTGTTGTGAGATATTGTGTTACAGTTCTATTACCTGTGTATTGCTGCTAAAACGATTTTGGGCACAGTAAATTGAGGGGGCAAATGAGGGCTATCGGCTACTACGCGGATTTCGTGGTTTTTCCCGTCGTACTTTTTGGATTGATCGTAGTGGCGCACTGGTATGGCGGCGCAATCCACCTAGGGGAAGCGGCGTCGGCAATCTGCGGCGGTATCGTTATCTGGACGTTCATTGAATATGCGGTGCATCGGTTCGTTCTGCATAACGGCCTGTTTTTCTCTCAGGACCATCAGGCGCACCATGCCGAGCCGAAGGCCTTGATCGGCACGCCAACCTGGCTGACGCTGCTGATCATGATTTTCTGCGTCTATTTGCCTGTGATTTACGTGTCGCGTAGCGGGCTGGGCCTGATGTTCGGTTTTGGCGTGACGCTCGGCTACCTGGTTTACAGCTTCGCCCATTACAGCCTGCATCACTGGAATTTCCCCGATCGCGGTTATTTTTACCGCTGGAAACGCCTGCACGCCTTGCATCATTTTACCGGCGCGGATGGCAATTTTGGCGTTACCACCAGCCTCTGGGATCATGTCTTCGGCACGGCTCTAAGCAAGAAACGCGGCGGCGTTTTGCGGAATAGCTGATTGACGCAATAAATTGAACGAATCGGCTTATGCTTGATACTCAATGAACGGAGATTGGCCCAGGAAAATGGAGCTGGAGAAGCTCTTCACACGCTTCGAGCGAAAATCTCCGGCAAGCAGTTTGTCGGTTGACCGTTTGCAAGCGGTAGTGAATTTTCCCTTTCCGCGAGATTATAGCGAGTGCCTGCTCATCATGGACGGGGGGTACCGGGGGCGATGGCTTCATTGGTGGCACGTATTTAGTCCTCTGGCGCGTCGCAGAGTTGATCGAGAGAAACGCACGCCACTGTGTTGCTGAATTTGCGCCGGTCTGGCAACGTCTTCATCGGCCGATGACGGCGGGTTTATGCAGCTCGCCCGCTTAACGGTCCTGCGCCCCGTGCCATAGGCGCAGGATGCTCACTATTCCCGTGGCCTCGTTGACCTCATACACGAGCAGGTATGGCCAGATGGCCACCAGTTCGCAGGTGCCTGCGGCCAATCCAGGGCGGCCTCTGTAGGGAAACAGTGCAAGGCTGTCGCCGGCCAGGACCAAGGCCCGCAGCAGATTGACGGCGGCGTGGGGGTTTAGGGGTTCGAGATATGCGATGATCGCATCCCGGTCATCGAGTGCACTCAGCCTCCATTCGACCTTGGCGTCCTTCACGGCGGCTCAGTGCTTGGCGGTTTCGCGTTCCAATCGCTTGATCTCGTCGAGCATGCCGGCGCGCACCCGATTGTGCGGCGCGGGCAAGCGTGTATCGGCCCTCGCCTCAGCGACCGCCGCTTCCAGAAGCTGGCGCTCAGTTTCTGTATCAGGATCAAAATGCGGCAGCGCCTTGCTCATTGCGTCGTCATAGCAGTCAGGGCCGGAGGTGGCTACGGAAAAATGGCGTCCGCTGTCCTTGGTACTCTTGCCGCGTTGCGGATGCCCGCCGCCAGCGCCGCGACATCCTGCAGAACGCCGGCGACATCGGATTTGCAGAGCTTCTCAATCAGCGCCGAGGCGACGATGGCGGCATCGGCGTAGCCGGCAACGATGGCGGCCTGTTCCGGGGTACGGACGCCGAACCCCACCGCGATCGGCAGCGAAGTCAGGCGGCGCAGGCGGGGGATGTCGCGGGCCAGGTCTTCCGCCGTTGCGGTGCTGGTTCCGGTGATGCCGGTGATGCTGACATAATACACAAACCCCGAAGAGCCGGCGAGTACCTTTGGCAAACGCGCATCGGTGGTGGTGGGGGCGATCAGCCGGATGACATCCAGATGGTTGGCGGCGGCGGCGGGCAGTAGCAGGTCGGATTCCTCGGTCGGCAGATCGACCACGATCAGCCCGTCCACGCCAGCTTCCGCGGCATCCCGAGCAAACGCGTCCACGCCGTAAGAGAGGATCGGGTTCAAATACCCCATCAGCACCAAAGGGGTGTGGTTGTTGCTCAGCCGGAATTCGCGGACGATGCCAAGCACGCCGTGCAAGGTGGCGCCGGCTTGGAGCGCCCGGCGGCCGGCGGCCTGGATGGTGGGACCATCGGCCATGGGGTCGGTAAACGGCACGCCGATTTCGATGATGTCGGCGCCGTGCTCCACCATGCCGGTAAGCAGCTCCAGCGTGGTGGCGCGGCTGGGATCGAAGGCCTCGACAAACGGGATCAAGGCGGCGCGGCCGGTCTCCTTGAGGGCAGTGAAGGTTGCGGCGATGCGACTCATAGTTTCACGCCCAGATGTTCGGCGACGGCGAAAATATCCTTATCGCCGCGGCCGCAGAGATTCATCACGATGATTTCGTCCCGGCCCATTTCGGGCGCGATCTTGGTGACATGCGCCAGCGCATGCGCGGGCTCCAGTGCGGGGATAATGCCCTCGGTGCGCGTACAGAGCTGGAACGCAGCGAGCGCTTCCGTGTCGGAAATGGCCACATATTCCACCCGGCCGATATCGTGCAGCCAGGAATGTTCCGGGCCGATTCCGGGATAGTCCAGCCCGGCCGAGATCGAATGGGCTTCCAGGATCTGGCCGTCATCATCCTGCAGCAGATAGGTGCGGTTGCCGTGCAGTACGCCGGGCCGCCCGCGCGAGAGCGAGGCGGCGGTGAGGCCGGAATCCAGCCCATGTCCGGCGGCTTCCACGCCGATCAGCCGCACGGAGGGATCGTCGAGAAACGGATGAAACAGCCCGATGGCGTTGGAACCTCCGCCGATCGCGGCAATGGCGACATCCGGCAAGCGGCCCTCGGCCTCATAGAGCTGCGCCTTGGCTTCGTCGCCGATCACGCATTGGAAATCGCGCACCATGGCGGGGTAGGGGTGCGGACCGGCCGCGGTGCCGATCAGGTAGAAGGTATCGCGCACATTGGCGACCCAGTCACGCAGCGCGTCGTTCATGGCGTCCTTCAGTGTGGCGGCGCCTGATTGCACAGGGATCACCTCGGCGCCCAGCAGCTTCATGCGGAACACGTTGGGCTTCTGCCGCTCGACATCGACCGCGCCCATATAGACGATGCATTCGAGCCCGAACCGCGCGCAGGCCGTGGCGGTGGCGACGCCGTGCTGGCCCGCGCCCGTTTCGGCGATGATGCGCTTTTTGCCCATGCGGCGGGCGAGCAGGATCTGGCCCATCACATTGTTGATCTTGTGCGAGCCGGTATGGTTCAGCTCTTCGCGCTTGAAATAGATCTTGGCGCCGCCGAGGCGGTCGGTCAGCCGCT
>JAMFRY010000123.1 GCA_026225015.1 Alphaproteobacteria bacterium | reverse complement strand
GCAAGCCCTTATCAACCGCCTTTTTATAGCGCCCGATCGCTTCCTTCAGCGTCAGCTTGCCGAACAGCCCGCGCGCGTGGCGGTCGGCGATGCTCTCCTGCGCCAGATAGGCGTTTACCGTGGTGGCGCCCACGCCGATCAGCACCGCGAAATAATGCACATCGAGGCACTCCGCGGTGCGCACGTTCAGGCTGGTGAAAGTCCGCAGCGATTGCCGCACCAGATGCGTGTGCACCGCACCGGTTGCCAGAATCATCGGGATCGGCGCGCGTTCGGGCCCGGTCGCCTCATCGGTCAGGATCACATGGGTGCAGCCGGCGCGCACGCCCTCCTCGGCCTCGCGCCTTATCCGCTCAATCGCGCGGCGCAAACCACCCTCGCCATTGATCACCTTGAAGGTGCAATCCACCACGCAGGCGGAAAGGCCCATCGTCTGGCGCATTGCATCGAATTCGGCGGTTGACAAAACCGGCGAGTCCAACTGTAACAAATCGCATTGCTCGGCGTCCTCATCGAGCACGTTGCCGAGATTCCCAAGCCGCGTTTTCAGGCTCATCACCCTGGTTTCGCGTAAGGAGTCGATCGCCGGATTCGTCACCTGCGAGAAACTCTGCCGGAAATAATGGTGCAGCCCGCGATAGCGGTTGGACAACACCGCAATCGGCGTATCATCGCCCATCGAGCCGGTCGCCTCGGAGGCGTCCTCCACCATCGGGTGCAGTAGCAGCTCCAGCTCCTCCAGCGTGAACCCCACCGAAAGCTGGCGGCGCCGCAGCGCCTCTCCATCATATAGCACCGGCTCCGCCGCGTCGGTCTTCACGATATGGTCGATCACTTTGATGCCCTTGACCCAGGCGCCAAAATCCTGGCGTTCCGCCAGCATGTCTTTCATTTCTGAATCGTGATAGAATTTCGCGTTATCCAGATCGACGCCGATCGTCTGCCCGGGGCCGACATGCCCCTTCTCGACGATATCCTCCTCGTCGAAATGCACCATGCCGGCTTCCGAACCGACACTCAGGATGCGATCGGAGGTGACCGTGTAGCGCAGCGGCCGCAAGCCATTGCGGTCCAGCCCGGCGATCACAAACCTGCCATCCGTCGCGGCAATCGCCGCCGGGCCGTCCCAGGGTTCCATCACCGCATTGCAGTACAGAAACAAATCGCGATGCTTCTTCGGCATGGTCGCGTCATTGCCGATCGATGGCGGCACCATCAGCGCTTTTGCCATCGGCGCATCGCGGCCGGCGCGCACCAGCAGCTCGAACACATTATCCAAGGCCGCGGTATCGGAGCCGCTGGCCTGCACCACCGGCTTCACCGCATCCAGAAACTCGTTCAAGCCCTCCGCCGCCAGCCGTGTTTCATGGCTCTTCATCCAATTGATATTGCCGGCAACGGTATTGATCTCACCATTATGCGCCAGCATCCGGAAGGGCTGCGCCAGTTTCCAGGTCGGGAAGGTATTGGTTGAATAACGCTGGTGAAAAATCGCAAAGCGCGAGATGAAGCGTTTATCCAGCAGATCCGGATAAAAATCCGTGAGGCTCGCCGCCAGAAACATGCCCTTATAGATGATCGAGCGGCAGGACAGCGAACACAGATACAACTCCGAAATCTGCGAGGCGATCGCCGCCTTCTCGATCTTGCGGCGGATGATGTACAAATCGCGCTCGAACACTTCCTCATTCACGCCGCGCGGATTCCACAGCATGATCTGCTCGATCTCAGGGCGCGTTGCATTGGCCTTCTCGCCAATGCACTCCACATTGATCGGCACCTGGCGCCAGCCATAGATCCGGTAGCCGAAATTCAAAATCTCGGTCTCGACGATCTGCCGGCAGCGCTCCTGCGCCGAGAGATCGGTCTTCGGCAGAAACACCTGCCCCACCGCGATCGGTCCCTCGCGCAGCCTGTCGCCGCCACGCTTCACCGCGGCGGCGAAGAAATCCTGCGGAATTTCGATGTGAATCCCGGCGCCATCGCCGGTCTTGCCATCCGCATCCACCGCCCCGCGATGCCAGACCGCCTTCAGCGCATCAATGCCGGCCTGCACCACATCGCGGCGCTTCTTGCCATCCAAGGCGGCAACCATGCCAACTCCGCAGGCATCATGCTCCTGCGAACGGTCATAGGTGTCGCGGAGCAATTCTTCATTGCGCAACCAGGAGGAGACAAATTCGGTTCCGGATTCCATGGTCATGTTCGAATTCACTTTCTTAAAAAGCGCTTCTTTTTCTGGAGAAAAAGAAGCAAAAAGACCGGTGTTACTTTGGGACGGAGGCGCTGGCGGCCTGAAGCCTTAGGCCCAGCTAAGAAAAGTCTTTTGCTTCTTTTTTTTCAAAAAAGAAGCACTTGCTTTCTTCCCTCACTCCGCCGCCTGCGCCATCCCGGCATTGACCTGCACATATTGGTCGATGGCCGCCGCCGCGTCGCGGCCGTCGCGGATCGCCCACACCACCAGGCTTGCGCCGCGCACGATATCGCCGGCGGCGAACACGCCCGGGAGCGTGGTCATGAAGGTGCGAGGATCGGTTTTCAGCGTGCCCCAGCGGGTGACCGCCAGTTCCTTCTGGCCGAACAGCGTCGGCATGTCTTCTGGATCGAAGCCAAGCGCCTTGATGACCAGATCGGCTTCTACTGTGAAGGCACTGCCGGCGATGGGGTCGACGGAGGCGCGGCCGGAGGCATCCGGCAGGCCGAGATGCATGCGGATCGCGCGCACGCCGGTCACGGTATTGTCGCCGAGGAAGGCTTCCGGTGCGGCGAGCCATTCGAATTTGACGCCTTCGTCCTCGGCATTGCTCACCTCGCGCAGGCTGCCCGGCATATTGGCCTTGTCACGGCGATACATGCAGGTGACGGATTTCGCGCCCTGCCGCACCGCGGTGCGTACGCAGTCCATCGCGGTATCGCCGCCGCCAACCACGACAACCTTCTTGCCGGCAGCGTTCAACAGGCCGGAGTCGAAATCCGGGACGGAATCGCCCAGGCCTTTGCGGTTCGACGTGATGAGGTAGTCGAGCGCCGGCAAAATTCCGGGCAGGCCGGAGCCGGGGCCGGTAAGTTCGCGCGCCTTGTACACGCCGGTTGCGATCAGCACGGCGTCGTGTTTCTCCTGCAGCTCCGCGAAGCTGGGATCGCTGCCGATTTCGGCATCCAATTCGAAAGTGATCCCGCCATCGCTCAGCCATTTGGCGCGGCGGATCACAATGCTCTTTTCCAGTTTGAAGCCCGGAATGCCGTAGATCAGCAGCCCGCCCACCCGGTCGTGCCGGTCATACACGGTCACCTTGTAGCCTCTGCTGCGCAACGCCTCCGCCGCCGCCAGGCCGGCTGGGCCGGCGCCGACGATCCCAACCGAATAAGGCAGCTCGCGCGCGGCGGTAATCGGCTTCACCCAGCCCTTCTCGAAGGCGGTATCGGTAATATAACGCTCGACGGCGCCGATGGTGACGCTCTCGAAGCCTTTTTCGATGACGCAATTGCCCTCGCAAAGCCGATCCTGCGGGCAGATGCGACCGCAGATTTCGGGGAAGGTGTTGGTGGCGGAGGAAACCTCGTAGGCCTCCTCCAGCCTTCCTTCCGCGGTCAGCTTCAGCCAGTCCGGAATATTGTTGGAGACCGGGCAGTGCACCGAACAGAACGGAATCCCGCATTGGCTACACCGGCTCGCCTGCTGTTTGGCGGCCAACAGGTCGAAGCGTTTGTAGATCTCGTCAAAATCAGCCTTGCGTTCGCCGATCTGGCGCTTTTCAGGCGTTTTCTGCGGCAGATGGGTAAATTGCAGCATGCGTTCAGCCATGGTCGGCTCCTTACGGCACAGGTTTTCAGCGCGGCGTACGCAACGCAAAATCGTTAAATACGGATTAACGTGAATTTTCGCGGAATGCCAGCGTTTTCTGCCATATAGGACATGGTGCATGCCCTATAATCGACCAATTTAATGGTTTTGAGGCAAGCAACGCCGGATCAGGCCTGGATTAGGTCCGGTTGAGTAACTAAGCGGGGTGATGGGCGCGCCGTCCGCCAGCTCGGAAGCGTGTCAAATAGCGCGGAACGATCATATCGAACGGCGTCGGCCGAATACCTAATGATGCAAGATCAAGGGCATCCTCTGCAACGATATTATCGCGCTGCAATAATTTAATCTGGTCCAAGGTCAGCAATTTACCCGGAAGATGCTCCAGAAACGCTGCGCTGAACCGCGCCAGCGCCAGCGGCAGGTCCCAGATCGCGCGGTGCCTATCCGTCACTTTTAACACATATTCAATGAGTTCCAGGAAGGTCTTCACCTCCGGTCCGCCCAGTTCGAGCACCTGCCCCTCGCCTTTGCCGGAGGCGGCCGCCAGGATCGCATCCGCCACGTCGCCGACATAGACCGGCTGAAACTTCGTTTTACCCCCCACGATCGGCACCACCGGCGAGAGCATGGCGAGGCTCGCGAAGCGGTTGAAAAACTGATCCTCGGCGCCGAACAGGATGGAGGGCCGCAGGATCGCCACTTTGCGGAAGGCGGCAAGCACCGCCTGCTCGCCTTGGCCCTTGCTGCGCGCATAGTCGCTGGCACCGTTCGGATCAGCGCCAATGGCGGAAATATGCACCAGCCGCGCCACCCCGGCTGCCGCCGAAAGACGCGCGATCCGCTCGGCGCCCGCTTTATGCACGGCGAAAAACTCCCCCTTGCGGTGCTCGGCCAGAATGCCGGCCAGGTTGACCACGAGCTGCGCATCCTCGATCGCGCGGGCAACCGGGGCTTCGCTTTGGACCGGGGCGTAGAGCGGCACCACTTGGCCGACAGCGCCCATCGGCTTGAGGAATATCGCCGATTCAGGATCGCGCACCGCCACCCGCACCACATACCCAAGCGCCGCGAGGCGCTTCACCACGTAGCGGCCGATAAAACCCGAGCCGCCAAAAACCGTCGCAACCTTCCGTGTCATCGCCATGTCCCGCACCTTTTCGATTTATACCGCTTGTACGTCCTGCGCCGGTCAATTCAAGCAAGAGCTAGGCTTTTCACTACAAACGCCGCCAAAAAGATTTCTGGATTAGCATCGGGTTGACGCCCATCGCGGCCAAGGCTACACGGCGCCCTCTATTGGCAAAACACCATGCCCTGGTGGCGGAATTGGTAGACGCGCAGGTTTCAGGTACCTGTGACCGAAAGGTTGTGGAAGTTCGAGTCTTCTCCTGGGCACCAAAAATTTACAGTTTAGAATTTACAGGGATGGTAAGCACAATCCATGAGCAACGGCGCCATTCACCTGCATAAGCATGATCTGCCAGCCGGAATCAGCTTCGGCAACGTGGTCGCGATCGACACTGAAACCATGGGCCTTGACCCAAGGCGAGACCGGCTCTGCCTCGTGCAACTTTCCGCCGGCGACGGTGACGCCCATCTGGTGCAGATCATCCCGCCCGCGCTCGGGGGAAAAGGCGCCGACTGCCCGAACCTGAAGGCGTTGCTGACAGACCCGGTGGTGACCAAGCTGTTCCACTTCGCCCGTTTCGATATCGCAGCACTTTATAACGGGCTTGGCGTCATTACCGCCCCGGTCATCTGCACCAAAATCGCGTCCAAACTGGTCCGCACTTATACAGACAGGCACGGGCTGAAAGATCTTTGCCGGGACTTGATCGGCATCGAAATCTCCAAGCAGCAGCAAACCAGCGATTGGGGCGCGCCCGAACTGACCCAAGAACAGCTTAGCTATGCGGCGTCCGACGTGCTCCATCTGCACCTGATCTGGGAAAAACTCGAAGCCTTGCTGCGGCGCGAATCCAGGCTCGATCTGGCCCTGGAATGTTACAAATTTTTGCCCAGCCGCGCGCTTCTCGACCTTCTCGGCTATGAGGAACCGGACCTTTTCAGCCATTGATACTGGATTGCTTACACTGCGTTGCAGTCGTGTCGGTTGACCGGCGCTGATGCTTTGGATCATATATTTCCCATGTCCAACGGCCAAACAACAATGCGGCCTGTTTTGGTGACGCAGACGGGGAGCGATCTCTCGGTAGCACGCGACGTTTTGGCTACCGAAGCTGCCGGAATTCATGCGCTCGCCGCCTCGCTGGACCAGCGCTTCGCCGAGGCGGTTGATCTGCTTTCGAGCGCCACGGGCCGCATCGTTGTCTCCGGAATGGGCAAATCCGGCCATGTCGCGCGCAAAATCGCCGCCACCATGGCCTCCACCGGCACGCCCGCGCTTTTTGTGCACCCGGCCGAGGCCAGCCATGGCGATCTTGGCATGATCATCCCGGGCGACGCCGTGCTGGCGCTCTCTAATTCCGGGGAAACCGCCGAGCTGGCGGACCTCGTCTCGCATGCAAGGCGCTTCGGCCTGGCCCTGGTCGGCATCACCGCTTCACCCTTCAGCGCGCTGGCCCGCGCCAGCAATGTGGCGCTCATCCTGCCTGCCGCGCCGGAAGCCGGGCCTATTGGCCTGGCGCCGACCACCAGCACCACCATGCAAATGGCGCTGGGCGACGCGCTGGCCATCGCGCTGCTCGCCCGCCGTGGGTTTACCGCCCATGATTTCCGGGAATTCCACCCCGGCGGCAAGCTTGGCGCACGGCTGAAACATGTGCGCGATTTGATGCATTCGGGTGAGGACGTTCCGCTGGTCGCCCCCGGCACCACGATGGACCGCGCCTTGCTCACCATGAACGCCAAGCGTTTTGGCTGCCTTGGCATCGTGGATTCCCAAAACCGCCTGCTCGGCATCATCACCGATGGCGATTTGCGCCGCGCCATGGGTCCGGATTTACTGGGCCGGTCCGTTGATTCCATCATGACCCGTACGCCCAAAACCATTGCCCCTGAAGCGCTGGTTGAGGACGCCTTGCGCGAGATGAACGCCACCCCGCGCCGCATAACCGCCTTATTCGTCCTGGATGAGGCCGGGATGGTGCAAGGCATTCTGCATATTCACGACCTGCTGCGGGCCGGTCTCGCATGAGCCCCGCCCAGCAATCCGCGCGCGAGCGCCTACTGGATGGCCTCAAGCACCATCGCAGCGAAGCGGCCTTGCTCGGCATCGCGCGGCGCAGCCAGGCCATCAACTGGGCGAAACGCCTGTTGCCGGTCGCCGCCATCGCTCTTTTGGTGATCCTTGCGGTGGCGCCTAATTTGCGCTTGGGCAGCGCTACCGACCGCGTGGTGTATCACCCGCAAGCCGGCGGCAGCGATACACAATCCACCATGCAGAACGCCCAATATCACGGTGTGGACCAGCAGGGCCAACACTTCACCCTCACCGCCGATGAGGCGAACCAGCGCGGCAGCGACGATGTGGCTCTGGCCAAACCCGAAGCCGACATCACGCTTAATTCCGGCGCCTGGCTGATGTTGAAATCCAATTCCGGTCTGTTCAACCAGCGGGAGGACACATTGGCGTTGAAAGGCAATGTCACGCTCTACCGCGATGACGGCACCATCATGACTGCACCTGAAGCGGCCATCAACCTGCATGACGGAACGGCGAAAAGCACGGATCCGGTGGCAGCCCAGGGTCCGTTTGGCACCTTGACCGCGGCGAACGGATTTAATCTGACCGGCCGCGGCACGGATGTGGTTTTCAACGGCCCTGTCACCCTCACGCTGACCGGCGCGGAGCCACCCGCTTCACAGGCCCCCCCGGCTGAGGCGCCCCCGGCAAATCCCACCGCGCCAAATACTGTCACGCAATGAAGCGCATCGCGCTTTATCTGCTGGGCAACTTCGTGCTCGGCGGCTGCGCAACGCAGCTGGCTTTTGCGCAGCCGGCTGCACCTGAGCCGGCCGCACCCCTTCCGATCAACATTACCGCAAGCCAGGGAATCGAATGGCGGCAGGCCGATCAGGTGGTCATCGCTACCGGCAGCGCCAAGGCGGTTCGCGGTAATGTCACCGTCACGGCGGATCAGCTCATCGCACATTACCGCAAAAAGCCGGGCGCTGCGCCCGCTACCCCGGCGCCGGCCGCCGCCGCAACCAGCCCCGAGGACGCACTCGAGAATGGCAGTACCGAAATCTACCAGCTCGATGCCGCCGGCCATGTCCATATCTACACCGCAACCGATAATGCCTATGGCGACCATGCGGTGTACAACATGGATAAAGCCGTTCTGGTCCTCACCGGCGCGCATCTGAAACTCACCACGCCCAGCGATGTCATCACCGCCAGGGATTCGGTCGAGTACTACTCGGTCAAGCGCATGGCCGTTGCCCGCGGCAACGCGCTGGTTGTCGCCAATGATGGCAGATCGGTCGCTGCCGACACGTTGATCGGCTATATCGACCCGGCCCCGTCCGCCGCTGCTTCACCCCAGCCGGCTTCATCCCAGCCTGCTTCCGGCGGTCCGCCGGATATGCTGGAGCAAGGCGGCAGGCTGAAAAGGGTCGATGCGATTGGCCATGTCGTGATCCGCACCCCAACCGAAATGGCCGCCGGCGATCGCGGGGTTTATCTGCCCGATCAAGGCCAGGCGCGGCTTGGCGGCAATGTTCATATCATCCGAGGTCCGAATCAGCTAAACGGGGCCGATGCCCTGCTCAACACCAAAACCGGCGTCGCCACCCTGCTGCCCGCGCAAGGCGGCCAGGTTTCGGGCATTGTGGTGCCTAGTAGCCCGGCGCCCGGAGGACCCTCGCCATGAATTCAGGCGCGAGCGACAAGTTGCGGGTGATTGAAAATGCCGGCGGTCTGGTCGCCACCGGTCTTGGAAAGCAATTCAAGAAGCGCCCGGTGGTCCACAATGTCTCCATTTCGGTGCGCCGGGGCGAGGCGGTTGGCCTGCTGGGCCCAAACGGCGCCGGTAAGACCACGACCTTTTACATGATCGTCGGTCTGGTGCCGCCCGATAGCGGCACCATCACCCTGGACGGCGCCGAAATTTCGTCGCTGCCGATGTATCGCCGCGCCCGGCTTGGCATCGGCTATCTGCCGCAGGAGGCCAGCGTGTTTCGCGGCCTGAATGTCGAGCAGAACATCATGGCGGCGCTCGATGTTGTGGAACCCGATCGCGGCCGCCGCGAAACCCTGCTGGACGGGCTGCTGGCGGAGTTCGGCATCACCCATTTGCGCCGCACCCCTGCCTTGGCGCTCTCCGGCGGCGAGCGCCGGCGCGTCGAGATCGCCCGCGCGCTGGCGACCGGCCCCAACTACATCCTGCTCGACGAACCGCTTGCCGGCATCGACCCGATCGCGGTCGGCGAAATCCGCGACCTGGTGTCGCATCTGAAGCATCGCGGGCTTGGCGTGCTGATCACCGATCATAACGTTAGAGAAACACTGGAAATCATCGACCGGGCTTATATCCTGCATGACGGCCAGGTGCTGATGGAAGGCGTGCCGGCGGAAGTGGTCGCGCATCAGGATGTGCGGCGGGTGTATTTGGGCGAGAAGTTCACCCTTTGATTGGTAGGGCGGGCGTTGCCCGCCCTACCATTTATTGTCCCGGAAACAACAGAGCCTCAAAATCCCGTGCGCTATGCAGAAAATCCCGTGCGCTATGCAGAATATGGACAATGGAAATCCGGTCGTCCTCGATTCGGTAGAAGATCAACTAGTCGCGGTACGGGCGGCGGCGGATTCCGTGAGGTTCAAAGCCTGGGAGAAGCGGAAAGCTCGGGCGCATCCGTCCGACCTCTACTGCTCTTGTTTGAAGTTCTCGCACGAATGAACGGGCGCGGGTAGCCCATGCGTGGCGCTAGGAGCCTGTCGGAGTTGATTTGCTGGAAATCGGGAAGTCATCTTTGGCGTGGTGCATTTCCAGGCGCTTCGGCGCCTGACGCGGAGCAGGGATTCGGCTTTCACGCTTGACTTTGCACGGGCCATTCTG
>JAMFRY010000122.1 GCA_026225015.1 Alphaproteobacteria bacterium | reverse complement strand
CGGCTCCTCCGGCGCCATTCTGTCCTACATCATGTGCAAGGGGATGAACCGCTCCTTCATCGCGGTCATCCTCGGCGGCTTTGGCGGTGAGACAGCAGGCCCCGCCGGCGCCGCCGAACAACGGCCGGTCAAACAAGGTTCGGCCGACGACGCCGCCTTCATGATGAAAAATGCCTCCAAGGTCATTATCGTGCCGGGTTATGGCATGGCGGTCGCCCAGGCCCAGCATGCTCTGCGCGAGATGGCGGATGTTCTGAAGGCCGATAACGTCGAGGTTAAATACGCCATCCATCCGGTGGCCGGCCGCATGCCGGGGCATATGAACGTGCTGCTGGCTGAAGCCAATGTTCCTTACGACGAAGTCTTCGAGCTGGAGCAGATCAATAACGAATTTGCGACCGCGGACGTGGCCTATGTGATCGGCGCCAATGACGTTACCAATCCGGCGGCAAAGACCAATCCGGCCTCGCCGATCTTCGGCATGCCGATCCTGGAAGTGGATAAGGCGAAGACCGTGCTTTTCGTGAAGCGCTCGATGGCGTCCGGCTATGCAGGCGTGGATAACGAACTTTTTTTCCGCGATAACACGATGATGCTGTTCGGCGATGCGAAGAAGATGACCGAAGAAATCGTGCAGGCGCTGGGGCATTAGGGGCCGCCGACTTTTCCGGCCCAGGCATCATCGACAAAGCAGCGGCAGGTGGCGCAGGACAGCGCGCGCCCGCAATGCCCGGAATATTATTGTACAACGCACCGCGCATGACATTTTCACCAATCGGCACGTCCGCTTGGAACCGTGTCCCGTCATGTTCGATATACGTGACCTTGGGCATCAACGTTCACTGTTTGGTTTAATGACGGGAACAGTGTTTCCAAGATCGCAGGCAACGGGCGTTGATCTGGATCAAAACCCCGCTCCGCCCGAACGGGCATCACGGCAGGGCAGACGTTTGGTTAGATTTTCTTAAGGTGCCGCAGCACGGCTATTACTACAGGGTGATCTACGTCCGTTAGCGCCTCGCATAGCATTGGGCGCAGCTCGGGGTTAGTCTGGGCGATGCGGCCGAGCAGCACGAAACAATTATCATCGGCAATCGTCACCAGGGCATCAAGCGCTTTGGCCGATGGCGCCGTTTCGATCAAGCGCATGAGACGAGACATTGCTTCGCGCCGTCCCATCCCGCCTAGGGTCACGGCTGCCGCGTTTGCGACATCTTCGTGCAGATCGTGGAGCAGCTCGAGCAGGCGCGGCGCGGCCTGCGGCCAAAACCGCGCGCATTGGCAGGCGAGCGCGCGCATTGCCGGCTCCGCGTCGCCGAGCGCCGCCAACACAATATCAGCAGGCAGGCGCGCCTTCAAAACAGCCGCCGCCGTAAACGCCGTTCGCAGTCCGGGCCGCTCGATGATTCCCTCCGCAACCAGCCGCGTGACGGCTGCGCTGGAAGCAGCACCGCCCAAGGCGGCCAGGGTGTTTAGGGCAATGATCTGCTCGCGCACCGGATGGGTGCGGCCAAATCCTCTGAACCGCCGGCAGAGCGCTTCAAGCGCCGGCGCCGCCGCCGCCAGCCGACGCTCAACCAACTCGGCCGACAGCATTTCGCAATCGCCAAGTTTTGCATACGGTACGGCGGCAAGCAGCGCTGCATCATCGAGGTCCTTCGGGCTGAGCGACACCGAAATTGCAACCGCTTCTACCGCCGCTTCCGGCCAGCCGCCGGCGGCAAACAAATCGCCCTGAGCGTTTGCGCAATGATTTTCGTCCGGCCGCTGCTGGTTCAGATCAGGCACCAAACGCCTCATTCAATTGCTCGGTTGTTTATTGCCCAAGTGCAGCTCCTAATCCAGCACCCAAGCTGCGGCGCCACCAAAAACCTGGACAATTCTTGGGTATCGGCGCGTGCAGGCGCAGGGGGCGAAATTTGCGGCTGGCCAAACTTTTTTTGAGCCGAGCTTTTTTGAACGGGGCTTTCTTGAACGGGGCTTTTTTTAATACGAAGGAAGCGTTACCTGTCCTTCCATGTTGATCGCTCCCGCGGCCAAGGCATTTCTACTGGCCTTTCCGGCATTGTTTTCGATCGTGAATCCCCTGGCCGGCGCGATTATATTCAACCAGGTCACGGCGTTTCAAACCCATGTCGAGCGGGTGGTGCTGGCGCGGCGGGTAGCGATGTATTCCACAATCGTGATGCTGGTCTCGCTCTGGGCTGGCAGCACGATTTTGAGTTTCTTCGGCATCTCGCTCAACGCGCTGCGGATTGCCGGCGGGATCGTCGTTTCGGTCCGGGCATACGAAATGCTCTCGGCGCCGCAGGAGGGCACGCAGCGCAAGCAAGTGGAGGCGGCGCCGGTGGACCCAATGGCCGATCCCTCCGGCTTTGCCTTCTTTCCGCTGACGCTGCCCTTTACCACCGGCCCGGGAACCATCGCGGTTGCCGTCAGCCTAGGCGCGGTGCGGCCGGATCGGATAGCGGACCGGCTGGTTTTCCTCGCTGGCGCCTCCGCCGCGGTGCTGGCGATGGCATTGCTGATCTGGCTATTCTACACCACGGCAGACCGGTTCGCGGCGGTGCTTGGCGCCTCCGGCCGCAACGTGGTGGCGCGGCTTGCCGCCCTGCTGCTGCTGGGGATCGGCGTGCAGATCATCCTGTCCGGCGCCATACCGGTGCTGCATGAGGCGCTTACCGGCTAATCTGCCCGCCTGCTGTCAAATCCGGATCGTGCAAGTCCGCCTTGGCGAAAACGCAGGGCTGGAAGATAGCAAAAATTAATAAGCTTACTTATTATATGCTAAGCTATGAACTACGACCCTGACCGCAGCCTATTCTCTCTTTTGCACGACGTGGCGCGCCTGACCCGGGTTGAAGCGGATAAGCGCGCACGGGTGCATGGCATGACCCGGGCGCAATGGAGCCTGATGACCCGGCTAGCCCGCAATCCAGGCCTTTCGCAAAAAGAGCTGGCGGATTTGCTGGAGGTTGAACCGATCTCCGTCGCCCGCATGGTGGACCGGCTGGAAGCCAATGGCCTGCTGGAGCGGCGTGCCGACGCCAATGACCGGCGCATCTGGCGGCTGCATCTGTTGCCCGCCGCCGAGCCGATGCTGACGAAAATGAGCGTCATGGGTGAGGAATTGGGGGTTTTCGTAACTTTGAATGTGTCGCCGGAGATGCGCGAGGTGATGGTAGAGGGATTAACACAAATGAAATCTAATTTATTGCATAAGTCGGAGCTGCAGGCCGCCCAAACGGCGTCGGCCGCGGCTGACACGCCCGCATCTCAGCCGGAAGCTACTGACCCAGCCGCATCTCAGCCGGTCGCACCTCATCCGGCCGCACCAACCCCATTAAGGGAGATCGCATAATGTCTCAGGCAAATATCGTCGCGCGCGATAGCGCGGCGTTGCAGGAGACCGGCAAGGCCGCCGTGCGCCGCGCCAACCGGGCCCGGCTGCTGCGACCAATCCTGATGATCGGCGGCATTGCGGTGGTGGCCGTGGTTGCGCTGCTGTTCTGGCTCGTCGGCGGGCGTTATGTCTCCTCCGACGATTCGTACGTCGATGCCGCGAAAGTCTCGCTTTCCACCGATGTCTCCGGACTGGTGGATGAAGTCGATGTGCGGGACAACCAGCATGTGACCGCCGGCCATGTCCTGTTTAAAATCGGCCAGCAAGGGCACCAGATTGAGGTAAGCCAAGCACAGGCGAAATTGGCGGAGGCGGCGCAGGACATTAACGGCGCCAAGCGCAGCTACGCGCAGGCGATTGCAGTCATCAAACTGCAGGGAATCGCGGTCGAAAAGGACAAGAGCGATCTCGCCCGCTACGCCGCGGTGATGAAAGATGGCGGCGTGACCCGATCGGTTTACGACGATGCGGGCTATACGCTTCAGGCCGATCAGTCCAAGTTGACCGAAATGCAGGACGAGGCAGAAGTAGCGCTTGCGAAACTGAATGATAATCCGGACATCCAGGTCCAAGACACGCCGGAATATCAGGCGGCGCTGGCGGATTTGCAGAACGCCAGGTTGGATCAATCCGACAGCGTGGTAACAGCGCCCTTTTCAGGCTTTGTGAGCCAAGTGGAACAGCTCCAGCCCGGCATGTATCTGGCCGCCGGCACCGCCGCGTTCGGCCTGGTTTCCGATACCGATCTGTGGATTACCGCGCAGCCGAAAGAGAGCGATCTCACCTGGGTGCGGCCCGGCCAGCCAGTGAGCATCACCGTGGACACCTATCCGGGCCAGACCTGGCATGGCGTGGTGGAGAGCATCAGCCCGGCCAGCGGCTCGGAATTCTCCATTCTGCCGGCGCAAAATTCTTCCGGCAATTGGGTGAAGGTGGTGCAGCGGATTCCGGTGCGCGTTAAGATCACCTCCGGCCCAGGCAGTTCCGGCCAGGGCGGTTCCGGCCAGGGCGAATTTCCGTTGCGTGACGGGATGAGCGCGGAAATCTCCATCGACACCCAACATCACCGGCATCTCTCCGACCTGTTCTGATGGAGGATATTCCGCAGCTGGATGCGGACAGGCCAGGGGGTGCGGCGGCCGCCACGCGGCATCGCGGGATCATTACGTTCTGCCTGATGATCGCGACGCTGATGCAGGCCTTGGATACCACGGTCGCCAATGTGTCGCTGCCCTACATGCAGGGCAGCCTGTCCGCCTCCTATGATCAGATCACCTGGGTGCTGACGTCCTACGTGGTCGCCGCGGCGATTTTCACGGCGCCCGTGGGCTGGCTGACGGCGCGGTTTGGCGCAAAAAACGTGATGCTGACCTGCATGATCGGATTCACGCTCACCTCGATCATGTGCGGCCTGTCGCCGAACTTGTTCTGGATCGTCGTTTCGCGGTTTTTGCAGGGCATGTTCGGCGCTGCGGTGGTTCCGCTCTCGCAATCGACCCTCATCGACATCTACCCAGCGGAGAAGCGCGGCATGACGATGTCGCTCTGGGGTCTGGGCGTCATGCTGGGGCCTATTCTGGGTCCGACCCTGGGCGGCTTCCTGACCTCGCATTACAACTGGCGCTACGTTTTTTTCATCAACGTGCCGTTTGGCATCGCGGGAACGCTGGGCTTGCTGATCTACATGCCCCGCGTCGATCCCGGCCACGGGATGCGGTTCGACTGGATCGGGTTTTTCATCCTCTCTTTGGGCCTGGCCACCCTGCAGATCGCGCTTGACCGCGGCGAGGAGCTGGACTGGCTGAGCTCGCCGCTCATCGTGATCGCCATGGTGGCAGCGGCACTTTGCCTTTATCTGTTCGTCGTCCATTTGATGACGGCGAAAAATCCGTTCATTCCGCGCGCCGCCTTTACCGACATGAATTTCAACGGCGCGCTGCTGACCATGTTCACCGTCGGCATGACCCTGCTGGCGTCGCTCTCGCTGTTGCCGCCATTTCTGGAAAATCTCGCCAATTATCCCGTGGAATATACCGGAATCGTGATGGCGCCGCGCGGCATCGGCAACGTGCTGGCCATGCTGCTGGTGGGCAGGCTGACGAACCGCTACGATCCCAGGCTGCTGATGCTGATCGGCTATGCGATGCTCGGCGGATCATTATACATGCAGGAGAGCTGGACGCCGGAAATTTCGGTGGTCTATCTCGGGCTGACCATCGCGCTGCAGGGAGCGGCCATCGGCTTCATCTTCGTTCCATTGCAGGTAATCGCCTATTTCACCTTGCAGCCGGCAATGCGTACCCAGGGAGCGGCCCTGCTCGCCTTGCTGCGCAGCGTCGGCAGCGCCATCGGCGTTTCCATCACCACCTTCATGCTCGACCGGCAGTCCCAATATGAACATGCCGAGCTGGCGCAATTCATCACCCCCTTCGCCCGGCCATTGCAAACCGGCAGCGCGTCGAGCCGGATGCTGGACCCGCATACGCCGGCCGGCGCTTCGATGCTGAATTCGATCATCAACACGCAATCGCAGATCATCGGCTATATTGACGATTACAAACTGATGCTGGTGATCACCCTGCCCGCCGTTTTTTGCCTGTTTTTCATGCGCCGACCGCCGGCTGCGCTGGAGCCCTGAGGGAACATCTTTACGTTGTAATCAACACAACTGAAAGTTGATTTTTTCGCGCGGTTGCTCATTGCGGGGAGGTGACGAGTTGGATACACTGTGCCCCGACCGGCCGTGATGGGAGTCGATGGATGAAAATATTGCTGACCGGGGGTTGCGGGTTCATCGGTTCCGCGGTCATCCGCGGGGCGATCGCTTCAACCGGCCATGAAATCCTGAATATCGACAAGATGACATACGCGGCATCGCAGGCCGCCCTGGACGGTGCGACGCATCATGAGCGGCACCAGTTGGTACAGGCCGATATTGCCGATTCGGATGTGGTACGTGGCTGTTTCCAGCGCTTCCAACCCGATGCGGTGATGCATCTGGCGGCGGAAACGCATGTTGACAGGTCGCTCGACGGGCCAGCCGCCTTCCTGCAGACGAATATTATCGGCACATTTGCGCTGCTGGAGGCGGCAAGGGAATACTTCGATACACTCCCGGCGGAAAGGCGAGGGAGATTCCGGTTCCACCACATTTCGACCGATGAGGTATTTGGTGCGCTGGAACCCGGCGACGCGCCGTTCAACGAAACCACGCGCTATGATCCGCGCAACCCCTATTCGGCCAGCAAGGCAGCCTCCGACCAGCTGGTTCGGGCCTGGGGCCATAGTTATGGACTGCCGGTCATCATCTCGAACACCAGCAATAATTACGGTCCTTGGCAGTTTCCCGAGAAGTTCATTCCACTGGTGCTGTTGAACGCGATCGAGGAAAAGCCCTTGCCGGTTTACGGCGATGGCCAGCATATCCGGGACTGGCTGTTCGTGGAGGACCACGCCGAAGCATTGCTGCTGGTGGCCGAGCAGGGCGAGCCCGGCGCCACCTATTGCATCGGCGCAAGGCAGCCGCGGCGCAATATCGAGGTTGTGCAGGCCATCTGCGCGATCCTGGACCGCAGACTGCCGAGCCCAAACGGGTCGCGCGAACGGCTGATCAGCTTCGTCAAGGACCGGCCGGGACATGATCGGCGATACGAAATAGATCCCGGCGCGGCGGAGCGGGCGCTTGCCTGGCGCGCCGCGCATGATTTTGAGCGCGGGTTGGAGGCGACCATCGACTGGTACCTGAACCACCGGGACTGGTGGGAGACGATACGGGCCAGCAAATACCAGGGCCAGCGCCTGGGCCAGCCTGTGGGCGAGGCAGCATGATCCGCAAAGGCATCATTCTGGCCGGTGGCACCGGCAGCCGGCTGCATCCCGCGACGCTTGCGGTCTCGAAGCAGCTTTTGCCGGTATTCGACAAACCGATGATCTACTACCCGCTATCAACCCTGCTGCTGGCGGGCATCCGCGAGGTGCTGATCATCTCGACACCCGCCGACCTGCCGCAATTTCAGCGGCTTTTTCATGATGGTTCGCATTTGGGTGTGCGCATCTCCTACGCCCAGCAACCGAGACCCGAAGGGCTGGCGCAGGCTTTTGTGATCGGCGAGGAATGGATCGATGGCGAGCCCTGTGCACTGGTGCTCGGCGATAATCTGATCCATGGCGATCATCTCTCGACATTGCTGCGCGCCGCGGCCGCGCGGCCGGAAGGCGCCACTGTATTCGCCTACCAGGTGCGCGACCCGCAGCGTTACGGAGTAGTATCCTTTGACGTTGACGGCAAAGCGGTGCGGATTGTGGAAAAGCCGGTACGACCGGAATCGAGCTGGGCGGTGACCGGGCTGTATTTCTACGATGAGCGGGTTTGCCATCTGGCGAAGACCATCCGGCCCTCCGAGCGCGGCGAACTGGAAATCACCGATCTCAACCAGCTCTATTTGGAAGAGGGAACGCTGCATGTGGAGCGGCTGGGCCGCGGCACCGCCTGGCTGGATGCCGGCACGCCGGATTCCCTGCTGCAGGCCGCAACTTTTGTGCAGACCATCCAGTCAAGGCAGGGCCAGTTGGTGGGCTGCCCGGAGGAGGTGGCGTTTCGGATGGGCTATATCGATGCCGATATGTTGCATGAACGCGCAAAGTCAATCGGCAAAACCGAGCTTGGGCAGATTTTAGCCGAAATTGCCAAGGCGGAAATCGCCGGGGTTGATCGCGCGTGAACATTAAAAAGCTGGCGATTCCGGAAGTCCTCCTGATCACGCCACGCCGATTCAGCGACGATCGCGGGTTCTTCTCGGAAACCTGGAATGAGCAGAGTCTGTCTGCCCTCGGATTCCAGCAGCGTTTCGTGCAGGACAACCATAGCCTCTCGGTCAGCACCGGGACGATCCGCGGCTTGCATTGCCAGCTTGCCCCCTACGCGCAGGGTAAGCTGGTGCGGGCGGTGCGCGGCGCTCTCCTGGATGTGGCGGTGGATATCAGGCATGGCTCACCCAGCTTTGGCCACCATGTCGCAGTGACCTTGAGCGCGGAAAACTGGCAGCAGCTTTGGATCCCGCCGGGGTTTCTGCACGGGTTCTGCACGCTCGAGCCGAATACCGAAGTGAGCTACAAGGTGACCGCCCCGTATGACAGGCAGGCCGAGCGGGGGGTCCGCTGGGATGATCCCACGCTCGCAATTCCATGGCCGGTGCAGCCGGAAAACGCGCTGCTCTCGGAGAAGGACCAGGTTCTCCCGCAATTGCGCGACTGCGATCCATGGTTTCAAATTTAAGCGCGCCGGTTCTGATTACCGGCGGATCCGGCCAATTGGGCCATGCGCTGTCCAAACTGGCGGCGACGCAAGACGTTGCTTTTGAGGCGGTCAGCCGTCCGCAATTCGATTTCGACCGGCCGGAGACCCTGGCCAACTGCCTGGCCGCAGTAAAACCCTGGATGGTGATCAACGCGGCCGCCTATACGGCCGTTGACGCGGCGGAGGAAAACAGGGCAGCGGCGGAGCGCGCCAATCATACCGGGCCGGCGCATCTGGCGGCGTTATGCGCGGAGCTCGACATTCCGATCATTCACGTCTCGACCGATTATGTCTTCGATGGCCGCAAGGGCGCGCCTTATACGGAGCAGGATGCGCCCAATCCAAGCGGGGTTTACGGCGCCACCAAGCAGGCCGGTGAGCAAGCGATCCTGGCCAGCGGCGCGAAGGCGATTATTTTACGAACCTCCTGGGTTTACGGGGCACATGGCAAAAACTTCGCCCGCACCATGCTAAGCGCGGCCCGCAAAACCAGAAGTTTAAGGGTGGTCAGCGACCAGCTTGGCACGCCCACCGCCGCTTCGGACCTGGCGGCGACCATCCTGCATATCGTTGCATGGCTGCGATCCGGATGGCGTGAGGAGCATCGCGGCGTTTTCCATGCGACCGGCGCCGGGGACACCAGTTGGCATGGCTTTGCCACGGCGATTTTCGAGGCCGCTGCGCCGTTCGGCCTCGCACCTCCCGAGATAGCCGCCATTGCCACCGCCGACTGGCCAACGCCCGCAAAGCGGCCGCAGGATAGTCGGCTGGATAGCACCAAGCTGGAAGCGGTGTTCGCGTGGCGGCTGCCGCATTGGCGGCGCACATTGCCGGGGATCGTGGAAGAACTTCTGCAGATGGATGGGGTCATTGAGCGATTGCACTGAACAATCCGAACAATTGCCCGTCCTGGCGATACCCCAGCCCGAAATGCGCCACCGACCAGTGCAACGCTCGCCAGGGCGGCCCTACGTCACCATCCTGCTTTCTACGTATAACGGCGCGGCGTATCTCGAACACCAGCTCGACAGCTTCCTGCAACAGCAGGATGTGGTTTGGCGCCTTGCCTGGCGGGATGACGGATCAACCGACGCGACCTGCGCCGTCATGGCCGAATTTGCGCGCCGGGCTGGGCGTGAGCGCTGTGTGAAATCGGAATCTTCCGGTGAGCATATCGGCGCCGCCGCCAGCTTCGCAAAGCTGCTCAAGGAAAACCAGACTGCCGCCTTTATCGCATTTGCCGACCAGGATGACCACTGGCTGCCGGAAAAACTGCACCGCAGCCTGCGGCTTTTAGAAAATGCGGGCAACGCGCCGGCGCTTTACTGTGCCCGGCAAATCCTGACGGACGAAAATTTCAATCATCCCACGCCTTCGATGAAGTTCAAGGGCCGGCCTGGCTTTCCCGCCAGCCTCACCCAAAATATCGCCACCGGCAATACGATTGTGATGAACCAGGCGGCAGCGCGGCTGGTATGCACCATTCCGCTACCGGAAGAATCGACCCATGACTGGTGGAGCTATCTCGTCGTATCGGCCTGCGGCGGTACGGTGATCTACGATAAAGTGCCTGCAACCTTGTACCGGCAGCACGCGCAAAACATGATCGGCTCCCAGGTTCGAACGGCGAGCCGGGCGATGGCGGCACTGCAACGCGGACCGCGAGTCTATATGACCATGATGCGCCGGCATATTGAGCGGCTGCATGAGTACCGCGATTTGCTGCACCCGCTTGCCGTTTTGGATTTGCAATCGATCCGAAATGGCATCACCGGCGGTCTGACCGGGCGGATTTCTGCTTTGCGCTGCCGCTCGTTCACCCGCGCCACGGCGTTAGAGACGTTGTTATTCCGGCTTTGGTTTCTAACTTACTGACGGGGAGAGCGCATCGATGGCCTTCGCGCTCTGCCCATCCTACGCAGGGGGCAGATGCTTGGCGATATAAGGCGGGAGAAAAAAAGAAGCGGCGTGGATTTCCGGCGTCCAGTATTGGCTCAACCCGGCAATGCCGGCGGCCTCGGCGCGGCTGGCGATGGTGGCCGCCGGCAAGGCCGTGAGCGTTGCGTCCTTGGCCGCCCAGCCCAGCGTCATGAAGCCGCCCACATAGGTGGGGACCGCGGCAACATAGGCCGTGACATGCGGAAAAAACTTCGCCCGCCGCAGCGAGGTTTCATGCAGCTCATCGGCCTGCATGAAGGGCACGCCACATTGATTGACGATGACGCCGCGCGGCGAGAGAATGCGGGCCGCATTTTCGTAGAATTCATCGGTGAACAGCACCTCGCCCACGCCGATCGGATCGGTGGAATCGACGATGATGACGTCATAGCTGGCATCCGCCGCCTTCTTAACATAGTCGATGCCATCACCCACCAGCACCTGCGCGCGCGGATCGTTCCAGGCATCGCCGCCGATGCCCGGCAGGAATTCCTTCGACAGCCGAATAACCTCGCCGTCGATCTCCGCCATCAATGCATGTTTCACGTTGCTATGCATCAACACATGCTTCAACACGCCACCATCGCCAGCGCCGATGATCAGCACATTTTTGGCATCGCCATGCGCCAGCAGCGGAACATGGGTGAGCATCTCCTGGTAAACAAATTCATCATGCTCGGTAATCTGCACGATTCCGTCGAGCGTAAGCACCCGGCCATGACTCTCGGTTTCGAAGATCGCAATATCCTGAAATGGACTTTTCACGCGCGCGAGTTGCCGCGTGAAAAGAAAGCGCTGGCCCCAATTGGGATAAAGAGTCTCGTTCAACCAGGTCTCGGTCATAGGAATACTCCGAAGATGAAGGCAAGCACTTCTTTTTTGAAAAAAAGGCTCGCCGCCTGCGAACCAAAAAACTTCTATTTGTTTGATGTGGGGCATTGAACGCGCCAATGCCCCACATCAAACTATAAAAAGTCTTTTTGCTTCTTTTTCTTCAGAAAAAGAAGCGCTTGCCTATTAAGTGATAATCCCGCGCCGTTGCTCGTCCAGATCGATCGAAGCCGGGCTAAAGGCGGCTTGCAGGAAGGGCACCACCTTATACGGGTCGCACTCGCCGCACATGAACACGTCCAGCGCCGCGAAGTCGCGTTCCGGCCAAGTATGGATGGAGATATGGCTCTCCGCCAGCACGACCACGCCAGACACGCCGCCATTGGGCGTGAAGTGGTGGAAATGGCTGTGCAGGATAGTAGCCCCCGACGCCAGCGCGCCTTCGCACAGCGTTTTGTCGATCAGTTCCGGGCTGTCCAGGTTGGATGCGCCCCATAGATCGATCAGCAGGTGCATGCCGGCGAATTTCTGCCCGTCACGCTCGACGAAGTAATCCTTAGCCACCTCGGCTTCATTGGCCGAAACAAATTCGACGGAGACCGCCGTCGTCGTCTGGTTTTCGCTCGGAGTCTCCGAGACCATCCCCAGTCGGGCAAGTGCGTTCATTGCGAACCCCCTCAACTAGTAGACAGCCTGTAGGACACGGCACCGCG
>JAMFRY010000121.1 GCA_026225015.1 Alphaproteobacteria bacterium | reverse complement strand
GACGATGAATTTTAGTGTTAGAGCAGGGGTAATGGGGCTTTTGCAATGAACCTGGCGCGCGGGGCGGCACGGGGGGCGGCGTGGAGCTTTGCCACGGTCCTGTTCGAGCGCGGCTTTGGTTTCCTTATTCTCGGCATCCTGCTCCGTACCATTCCGGCCTCTACCGTCGGCGTGGTGGCGATCGGTTCCGCGCTCGCCGATCTGGCGCGGATGGTGGCGCTCGGCGGCGCCGCGGAACAGGTGCAGGCAGCGCCGGGCGATAACGCAGTGGAGGCCGGGGCGTTCTGGTCGCAATTGCTGGCGGCTTTGGTGCTGGGGTGCGCATTGCTGGCGGTAGCACCCGCGATGGGCCGGCTCTATCACGCCCCGGCGATGGGTTTTGTGCTGCAAACCTTGGCATTGAACGTGTTTCTAACATGTTTTCTGGTGGTGCCGTCGGCGCGGCTGGAAAACCAGTTCCGGTTCCGGGCGATTGGCCTGATGGCGCTGGGCAGCACGATCACCGGCGGGCTGGTGGCGTTGCCTTTCGCTTATGCCGGCGCCGGGGTCGATGCGCTGGTGTATCAACGGCTGGCCGGCACTGTGTTTTATGCGATCACCGCCTGCTGGGTGGCGCGCTGGGTTCCGCCCTGGCCGCCGGGCTGGCGCGTGTTGCGGAATTCCTTCCGGTTTTCCCTGCCCCTGATGCAGGCCGCCCTGATCGATTATTTTTCGATCACCGGCTATGTGGCGCTGATCGGCCTGCGAATGGCGATAACCGATGTCGGGCAGTTTCGGATTGCGCAAAGGCTGCTCGAAGTGCTGCAGGAAGTCGCCTTCACGCCGGCGCGCAAGGTATTTCTGCCGGTTTTCGTGGCGGTGCGGACAGACCCGGCCCGGCATTACGAAGCGGTGCGGAAATTGCTGGATTTACTTTCGGTTACGATGTTTTTTTCTGCCGCCATCGCAGGTGCAGTCGCCAAGCCACTCATTTTGCTGATGTTCGGCCCGCGCTGGGCGCAGGCGGCGCCGGTTTTCGCGGTCCTCACTCTGATGGCGCCGGTTATTGCTTTTTACGGCGTGATCAACCCGCTGCTGACCGCCGCCGGGCGGACGAAACTGGTCTGGCGCTTCGCTTTGGGCAATGCCGCGATTATTCTGCTCACGGTCTGGCTGGCGGCGCCCGCCGGACTGACGGCGCTCGCCTGCGCGCTCGCGGGACGGGGCGTGCTCTCAGTCCTGATGCTTGCCCCGGCATTGAAGGCGGGCTTGCGCCAGCCGGTGAAACCGCTGCTGCGCCTGTTGCTGCTGCCGTTCATCGCGCTGCTGGCGGCGCGGGTATTGAGCTATGCGGCGCTGGCGGAAATTTCCGGCGACAGTCTCGCATGGCAGCTATTGATCGGCATCGCCGTCGCAGTTGCGGGCTTCGCCGGGGTGATGCTGCTGGGCGCGCCCAAGCGGGTATGGGTGATGACCCGGCAGTTGCATCAGGCATTGCTGGGGCCGCTCCCAGTGGAGCCCACCTTCTTGTAGGAAGAAAGCAACTGGCTGATGTTTCGATAAAAGCGGCACTAAAACTTTATCGTTTGACGCTGCCTACGCCGCCATCGCAGGCACGGTGACTGAAAAGCCTATGTTAGTAGCGGTTCCAAGGGCGCTATGTCGTGGCCTGCGCCTGGTCAAACGAACTTATCCGGGCAAAAAGGGAGACGGCTGATGCTGGCAGCGCTGAGGCGATGCATTGAGGGCAAGACGGGGAGGCGCATTGCCGGTATCTATCTGTTTCTCGGGCTAGCCAATATTTGCATCTGGGCCGCCGCGGTGGTGGTGTTCCACCACTACCCGCTGCTCCTTGGCACCTCGTTTCTGGCCTATGGTTTTGGGTTGCGCCATGCGGTGGATGCCGACCATATCGCCGCTATCGATAACGTAACCCGCGAGCTGATGCAGCGGGGACAACGCCCGGTCGGCGTGGGGCTGTTCTTCTCGCTCGGCCATTCCACCATCGTATTTGGGCTTTCCGCCGCGGTGGCCGCTACAACACTTGCGATCAAAGGCAAATTCGGCGCGCTGGCGAGCTGGGGCGGCATTTTCGGGACTTCCGTTTCCGGCATTTTCCTGCTCGCGATCGCAATCGTAAATCTGGCGATCCTGCGCTCACTGATCGCCACCTTCCGGAGGGTGAAAGCGGGCGGCGGGTTTTCAGACGGTGACCTCAACCTCCTGCTCGCCAAACGCGGCATTTATGCGCGTTTGTTCCGGGGGGTGTTCAACCTCGTTAACCATGACTGGCAGATGTATTTCGTCGGCTTTTTGTTCGGCCTGGGCTTCGATACAGCAACGGAGGTGGGGCTGCTCGGAATTTCCGCAGCCGCGGCCTCCAAGGGTTTGCCCGTCTGGTCGATCATGATCTTTCCGGCCTTGTTCACCGCCGCAATGGCGCTGATCGATACCACGGATTCGGTGCTGATGCTGGGAGCCTATGGCTGGGCCTTCATGAAGCCGGTGCGCAAGCTGTTTTACAACATCACGATCACGGCGGTCTCGGTGCTGGTGGCGGTGGCGATCGGCGGCCTGGAAGTTCTGGGGCTGATCCAGGGCGAGTTTAATCTGGCCGGCCCATTCTGGGGTAAGGTTGCGTTGTTGAACGGGGATGCCGTGTTTGGATATATCGGCTGTGGCATTATCGGAATTTTTTCCCTTGCCTGGATTGTTTCACTATCGGTATACAAGCTTAACCGCTATGATGAGATCACGGTTCCAATTCAGGAATGAATTTTCCGAAATAATCGGCCCCTTCAGCGTCAAGGAGCCGGCGCTTGGCGGCCACGCCCCAGCGATAGCCTGAAATCGTGCCGTCTTGGCGCACCACCCGATGGCACGGGATGGCGACGGCGAGCTTGTTGGCGGCGCAGGCGCCCGCCACCGCGCGGACCGCCTTCGGCGCCCCGATACGCGCGGCGATCTCGGCATAGCTCGCGGTTTTGCCGGCCGGGATTTCCGTCAAGCTCTGCCAGACGCGCTGTTGAAATGCTGTGCCGCGAATATCGAGCGGCAGATCGCCGGCCGGTTGCCCGGCATCCACCATGCCGACTACCCTCGCGACCATAGCCTCATACCCCGCATCGCCACCGATCAACACCGCCATTGGAAAACGATCCTGCAAATCGCGGATCAGCCCTGCCGGATCGCCGCCGAGCAGAATGGCTGCGATCCCTTTCGCGCTGGATGCCACCAGGATCGGCCCAAGCGAACAGGCGCCGGTGGCAAAGCGCAGCGTTTCCTTCATTCCGCCGGCGCGGAATGCTTTCGGGGTCATGCCGAGCCGGGCGCCGGAATCGGCGTAGAAGCTGCCGCTTGAGTTGAACCCGGCATCGTAAATCGCCTGCGTAATGGTCTGGCGCCTGGAGAGGTTCTCGCGCAGCCGGGCGGCGCGATGCGCGGCGGCGTAGGCCTTTGGCGTCACGCCGGTTCCCGCCTTGAACAGGCGGTGAAAATGAAACGGACTCAAACCGGCGGCGGCCGCCAATTCTTTCAGGCTAAGCGCTGTTTCCGAAGCCTCGATCAAACGGCAAGATCGGGCGACGATCGCGGTAGCGGGTGAACTGTCATCCGGCCGGCAACGCAGGCAGGCGCGGCAACCGGTGGCCTTCGCCGCTTCCAGCGTGTCGTGGATGGCGACGTTTTTTGGATTGCAGGCCCGTGACGGGCATGAAGGCCGGCAATAGACGCCCGTACTGGCGACGGAATACCAGAATTTCCCATCGGCGGTTTTGTCGCGCCGCAGGATGCGCTCCCAGCGCGGGTCCTGCGATGCGGGCGGGATTTGGCGGTGGCGGATGGCGGTAACGCAATTCATCGGCATCTCTCCGTTAGAACGCCTTTGCCTTATGCCGCAAATGCGCGCGAAAAACTCTGTCTCTTGCGCTCAAATCGGCGAAATCCTGGGGCTCAGCACCAACCGGTTCGGAAACGCCTTCGCTCTGCGCGTCTGGGAGAGCGGCAGCTCCAAATAGGCGTTGGCGCGCCAAAGCGGAATCTGGTCCGCCGCATTGATGCTGCCGATCCAGCCATCCTGGCCGCCCAGAATGACGACAAAATTGCTGTCCGGGTCGGCGCAATCGGCGAAGTGCCGGGCGGAGGCGCCATAGGTCACGCGATGACGGCCGTGTCGCGGCACCAGATCATGGCCGGTTTTATAGAGCGTGTCGTTGGAACCGGGCACGCCGAAGCTGAATTTGCCGAATTTCGCGCCGATCAAGGGCAGCCGGGCGAGCGGATGGGCGAGCAGTAGCCGATGCGCCTCGCCCCAGCTGCCATGCCGCGCCAGGATTTTGCGCGCCCGCCGTGCGGCGCGGGCCAAAGCCGGGCGCAGCGCGGCGTCGGGCGCGGCCAGCAGCCGGGAGCCGAGCAGCTTCCGGCTGGTCCAAACCGCCAGCAGCGGCGCCAACTCCTGGGCGCCGAACAGTGTTCGCATTGTCTCGCCCAGCACCGCCTCGAAGGCCAGCGCGCCGGCGGAATGCAGCGCATAGGCGCCGTCCCAGCCAAGAAACGCCGAAGGCAGCGTGATGCGCAGCGCCGCGGCGCGCTCCGCCAGCGCATCGCGCAACGCCAAAGCGGGCATGGATGAGGTATCGACCTGCAGCGCCATCATGTCCGCCGGGGTGATTTCATGCCGGTCGAGCAACTGCGCCAGCCGTGCGGCACGGTCCATCGGGGCGAAGAAAAAACCGGCCAATATCTGCGTTTGCGGGTCTTCATTGGCGGAGACGACGAAATCCTTCGGCGGCGCGAAAACCGCCTTGGTTTCCGCGAGGTTGACGAGCCGGTCCATCACCTCCCCTTGTTCCAGAAGGTCCGGCGGCAGCTTTGCGCGGTATGGCACGTGGCCGGCGCGCACCAGACCCACCTGGCCGGCCACATCCGCGTAGGTGAAGCTGTAGCCCTGCACCGCGAAGCCCCGGAGCGCGTGCTGAAACTCGGTAAAATTGCCGGCGCGGTTCAGCGCCAGCATCGCGCTCAGCTCGTCGCTCGCGCGGTGCCCGGCCCAGGCAAGGGCGGTGGGGTGCGGCAGGCCCAACAGCTTGATGTCGGAAATCACCGGCCCGAACCGGCTCTCGCGCAGCCTGGCCCGCTGGCTGGCGCCGCCGCGCACGGCAATCTCCACCTCGCGATCGGTAAAGGCGCTGGCAGGCTCGGCGGTTAAATCGACAAAGGCGGAGCTGGCGGCGTGCAGATTGGTCGCACCCCAGGCAATTTTTTCGTTGCGACCGATCGCGACATAAGGCACGCCCGGGATCATCAGCCCGGCGGCGGTGAAGCCGGGCGCCGCCAGGCCGCAGGCGAGCCAGGTGCTGGGCAGCATCAGCCCGACATGCGGGTCGGAGGCAATCATCGCACCGCCGGAGGCGCTGCGGGATGCGGCAATGGCGGCCGAGTTGCTGCCGCGCGCCAATGCCGATAGCGGGGCAGCCAGCTTGCCCGCCGGATTGGGCGCGCCGCTGGCGGCCAATTCGGGCCAGAGCGCCGACCATGCTGTGGGGTCCATCCCGGCCCGGAATTTCAATAGTTTCGTAGACAGCATCCAGGTCATATCCGCAGCGGTGAGCCGTCCCAGGGTGACGAGGTCATCAAGCGTCCAAAGCGTGCGGTCGAAACCGAGCAATGCGTGTTCGGGCGGCAGCGCGGGGGAATGGCGAATGACATGGTTGACCCCAGCGAGAAACCCGTTCGCCCAGAGGCGAGTCGCGTCCGGCAGGCTGGCGATAATTTCCGGCACCATGCGGCCGAGATCAATTGTCCGCAACGCGATGTCTGCATCAAGTCCGGCCCGGCCAATCATCTCGCAAATCCGCCCCTGCGCGATGCGGCGCAGCAGCTCCATCTGGCCGAGCCGCAGATGCGCGTGCACGACGCCGAGACCGGTGGCGAGATCGGCGAGGTTCGCCGCGGTAATGAAGGGAATCGCCTGCGCGCTCCAGCGGATTTCCACGGGCGCTGCAATCGGCGCGTCCTGCAAGGGCAGGTTTTCCAGCCGCGCCGCCAGGCTGAGCGGCGCCGGCACGCGCAGGCGGGCGGCGCGCCAGACCAGGCGCGTGAGCTGGCCCAGGCCGAGCAACACGTTAAGCAAAGCAGGCGGCAGCGAGTTTGGGCCGCGTGAATGCGCTGCTCAAGCGTACCATGCCTAAGACCTGCCCAGCGCGCCGCCGCCGATTTCGGCATAGAGGTTGATCGTCGCGGTATCGGCGGCGGTGGCGGCGGAAGTCGCGTCCATATCCGCCTTCTCCCGCGCCTGTTCGGCATCCAGCAGGTCCGAAAGGCTGGTCAGCCCGTGGCCAAAGAGGATTTGCGCCGAGTTCAGCGCGCGCAGCGCCGATTGCTGCTCCCGGGCGGCCGCCGCGACCTCCTCGCGCGCCGCGGAAATGCCGGCCAGCGCGGTATCGACGGCGATCACGCCCTCGACCACGGCCTCGTGATATTCCTCGATGCTGGCGGCCAGCCCGGCTTGCGCGGCGCGCGCGCTGTCGAAGCGCTGCCCCCAATCCAGCAAGGGGACCGTAAGCCCCGGACCGCCTTGGAAAAAAGCCAATGTGCCAGGCAGCTTGGCCGAGGTCAGCGGGTTGAGAATGCTGGCGCCGGAGAGCACGGAGATCGAACCGCCAAGGGTGAGTTGCGGATAGAGATCGGCATTGGCTAGCCCAAGATTGGCGGCGTTGCTGGCGACATCCGCCTCCGCCGCGATGATTTGCGGGCGCAGGCGCAACAGGTCTGCCGGCACCACTTGCGGCGCCGGCGGGGCGGCGGGCAGGGGGGCTGAGATGCGAAGGCTTGCATCCGGCGCCAGTTGGCCCTGCAAAGCGGCCAGGCGAAGCATATCCGTGATGATGGCGAGCCCTACGCCGGGCTGCCGGAGGGAGAGCTCGTCGGTATGGTTCTGGGCGCGCGCGACATCGAGATCGCTGGCAATGCCGGCCGTGGCCTGGATATTGACCAGACCTACAATGTGGCGGGAAGCGGCCAGCTCGGCCAGCAGCAGGCGTTGCTGCTGCTGGTCGGCGCGCAGGGTGATATAAGCAATGGCCAATTGCCCGACGATTTCGACCTGGGCAGTTTGGCGCGCGGCAACGGCGACATCCAGCAGGCTGGCGGCGCCCTGATGGGTGGCGGAAAGCCGGCCGAAGAGCGGCAGCGTCCAGGTCAGGTCGAGGCTGGCCAAACCGCTCAGCCTGGCCGCCGAGGCGCCGGGGAGTGGTTTGCCGACACCGGAGAGCGTACCCTCCTGCGCTGAGCCGATGGCGCCGAGATCGGGGAGTAGCGTGGCATCGGCGCCGCTGCCGGTGGCGGCGGCGGCGGCGATACGGTCTCGCGCCGCTTGAATCGTATAGTTATGTGCAATGGCCTCGGCGACGAGCCGGTTGAGCGCCGGGTCGCCGAAGCCGGTCCAGTAGCTGGCGAGATCGACCGGCGGCCGCGCCGGCGCAATCGGGTTGCTGAAATGCGGCGGCATGGCAAGTCGCAAGGGTGGCGCCGCATGCAGGCCGCAACCGCTCAGCAGCGTCAACGCCAGCAGGGCAACCTGCCGCTTCATCTAAGCTGCGCTCATCTGAAGTCTTGCGGTTGAGTGGTCAGCAGCCGGCCCAGCACCGGGGCCAGGCGATCGGTGAGATTGCCGATCCGCACGTAAAATACCGGCACGAAAACCAGGCTGAGGGCGGTGGCGGCGAGCAGCCCGCCGATCAGCGCCACCGCCATTGGCAGGCGCAACGAAGCCCCCGTCCCGCTCACCAGGGTGACCGGGATCATGCCGGCGATCATCGCCAAAGTCGTCATCACCACCGGCCGCGCCCGGCGCAATCCCGCGGCGCGCGCGGCTTGCGTGCGGCTCAAGCCGGCGCGCTCGCCCGCCAAGGCGGCATCGACGATCAAAATGGCGTTTTTTGTCACGATGCCGAGCAGCGTGAGCAGGCCGATGGCGGAAGACACATCCAGCGCAAAGCCGCAGAGCAACAGCGCCAGCAGCCCGCCGGCCAGGCTGAGGGGCAGCGCCGCCAGAATGGTCAAGGGTTGCAGCCAGTTGCGGAACAGCAGCAGCATCACGCCGAGCAGCACCAGCACGCCGCCGCCCAGGGCAAAGCCGAACTGCCTGAACATCTCCTGCATGAACTCGGCGGCGCCGAGATCGAGCTCGCTGATCCCCTGCGGCTGCAAGTCCCGATAGGAAGGCAGGCCGCGCAATTCCGCCACTGCCTGGCCCAGAGTCCGGCCGGGCAGCAGGTCCGCGCCGATCCCCTCCAGCGGTGTGCCATCGGCCCGGGTGATTCGCGCCGGGCCGGGTGCGAACCCGAGCGCCCCAACAAGCCCCAGCGGCGCGGTCCCGCTGGCGGAGGGGACCGGAAGCTGGCCCATGGCGGCGATATCGGCGCCGCCCTGCACCTCAATCCGCAGCTTCGTCTGCCCATAGGCGCCGGAAACTGTTGGCGCGTTGGGCAATATCGTGCCGGTGGCGAGCACCAGTGTATTGGCAAGATCGGTGGTGTTGACGCCAAGCGTCGCCGCCAAAGCGGCTTTTGGCGTGACCGTGATCTCGGTGGCGTAGGGCGCCAAGCTGGTCCGCACATGAGACAGCCCCGGCAAGACCGAGGCGGCGCTGGCGAGGCGGCGCATCGCGGCATCCAATACCGCCGGACCGTCGCCGGTGAAATCCAGCTCGACATCGCGCGCTTCGCCATTATCGCTCATCTGCCAGTCTAGATCGGGCACCAAATCGAGCACGCGGCGCAGCTTGGCCTCGAACACCAGCCGGCTATCTGGGCGCTCCGGGCGGAGTCGGATCGCGAGCGCCACGCCCTGCGCGCTTACCGTGAAGATGCTGCCGATATCGGCCTGCAACGGCGCCGCCGCGCGCAGGCGCGCGCTCAACTGCGCCGCCACGCGATCGTTATCGGTAACGCTGCTGCCGGGCGGCAAAGTGAGGGAGACCCGGGCGATGTTGGAATCCTCAATGGGCAGGAAACCGATCGGCAAAGCCTGGAATAGCAGCACTGTGAGCGCCAGCACGGCGGCCGCCATGGCGAGGCAGGATTTCGGCCGCGCCAATGCCAGATCCAACCAGCGCCGGTAGGCGGGCAGCCAGCCGGGCTGGGCGTGGACGATGCGGAGTTTGAGAAAATACGCCGCCAGCAAAGGGGTGAACAACCGCGCCACCAGCAGCGAGGCAAACACCGCGATGGCGACCGTGAGACCGAACGGCTTGAAATATTGCCCAACAAGCCCCTGCATCAGGCTGACCGGCAGAAACACCGCGATGATCGCAAAACTGGTGGCCACCACCGCCGGGCCGATCTCGTCGGCGGCGTCCAAAGCGGCGCGGTAGGGCCGTTTGCCCATCGCGATATGGCGGTCGATATTCTCGATCTCAACGATCGCGTCATCGACCAGAATACCCACCACCAGCGCCAGCGCCAGCAGGCTGATGGCGTTCAGGCTCTGGCCGCACAGGCTGAGCACCAGAAAGGCCGGCAGGAGCGAAAGTGGCATCGCCAGGGCGACGATGAGCGTCGCCCTGGCGTCGCGCAGAAACCACCAGACCGTGGCCGCCGCCAGCAGCACCCCTTCGATCAGCGCCTCCAGCGTGGCATGATAGGTCGAGCGCGTGTCATCCACCGAACCGGCGACCTGGGTGAAGGCAAGCCCGGGATGGCTCTCCTGCAATGTGCGCAGCATCGCCTGCGCCGCCGCCGCGGTTTGCAGCGCATCCGCGCCCCGCGACTGCCAGACCGAGAAGCCCACAACCGGCGCTCCGTCGAGCCGCGCCAGCGATTCGGGGGGCTGCGTCCCGGCCTGGATCGTGGCCACGGCGCCCAACGGCAAGGATTCTCCGGCGGGCAGCGCCACCGGCAGGGATTGCAGCGCGGCTGGCGACTGATATGCAGTCTCGGTGTGGATGGCCGCCTGGTTGCCGCCCAGCAGGCCGGCACCGGCAGGTGGCACATCCACCGCGGCGTGGATCTGCTGGTCCAGGGCCGGCAAAGTCAACCCAAGGGCGGCCAGCCGCGCCGGGTCGGCGGCAATGGTGATTTCCGGCTGCTGCCCGCCGATCATCTCGGTCCTGGCGATTCCTGGCAGGCCGGAGAGACTGGCGGTTACCCGGTCGCTTACCAGCCGGCTGAGTCCCAGCGCAGATAATTCCGGGTCAGACGCGGCATAAGTGAGGATCGGACCGCCTTGGGTCTCCAGCAGGGCGACGCCGGGCGGAGGCAAGAGCGACGGCAATTCGGACTCTGCGCCCGCCACCGCCGCTCGCACCGCGGCGACGGCGGCATTGGGATCGACGCCGATATTGAACTCGACCGTGACCGTCGTCAGCCCCTGCGTAGTGTTTGAGAGCACGTGATGCACGCCGGCGATTGGCCTCACCGCGTTCTCGATCGGAACGGCGACAGCGCTGACGAGGTCCGCCGGCGCGACCCCCGGATCGGCGGCGGTGATAATGGCGACCGGGAAGGAGGTGTCCGGGCTGAGCGTGACGGGCAAAGCGCGGAAGCCGAGCACGCCGCCAAAGGCGAGGACCAGGAACAATACGGCGACCGGCATCGGGTTGCGGATCGCGATGGCCGAGATATTCTTCAAGCGGTTTAAACGATGTTCTGCGGCATCAATGGCCAAACGCGGGCGCAGGCGCAGGCCGGACCGGCTGGCCTTCGCGCAGGCTGGCGCCGGCATACAAAACCACCTGGTCGCCGGTTTTGACGCCGCCGGCAATGGGCGCCAAGGCCGAAGCACTGGCCGCACCATTGCCCGAACCATTGCCCGAACCACTGCCAGAAACACTGCCCGAAACACTGCCTGGCAGATCGGCCAATGTTACCGGCTGCAGATGCGCCTGGCCGCCGCGCAGCACCACCACATGAAAGCCGTCATCGCCGCCGATCAGCGCGCTTTGCGGCAAGGCCAAGGCAATGACGCCGCCGAGATCGATGTTGGCCTCGACAAAGGCGCCCGGAAGCGGGGCCTGTCTGCCGTCGAGCGCCACCCGAATGACGCCCAGATGCGTCGCCGCGTCGATTGCCGGATCGATGCCGATGACATGGCCCAAGGCCGCCCCCGCAGGCAAAGCGAGCCGCACCTTCATGCCGGGCTCCACCAGCGCGAGCTGATCCTGCGGCAGGCTGGCGCGGTAGATCACGCCCTGATCGCCCATCAGCGAAAACAGCGGCGGGCCGCCAGGGGCCGCGTACTGACCGGGCTCGGCATTGCGTGCGGTGATGGTGCCATCCATCGGCGCGGTCAGCACCGCCGCCGCGAGACGTGCTTGCGCCGCCGCCAGATTCGCTTCGGCGACACTGACCTGGGCATGTTGAGCCAGTGCATCCGCGCCGCGTTGATCGACTTGCTCGGGTGCAATCGCGCCGCTATTGCGGATATCGGCAACGCGGTCATAGGCGCGTGCGCTGGCGTCGTCGTTGGCCTGCGCCACTTGCAGCTGGGCCTGCGCGGCGGCGGCATCGGCGGCAAGCTGCCCGGTATCCAGGCTCGCCAGCACCTCGCCTGCACGCACATGCGCGCCGATCCGCACATTCACGCTGGTCAGCGTACCGGCCTCCCTGGCGCCGAGATCAACCTCGGCCACCGGCTCGATTGTGCCGGCGCAGATGAGCGTGCGGGGCAGAAGCTGCGCGCCGGCGGTGATGACCGTGACCAGCGGCGCCGGGTCGGGCGGTGCAGTGACTTGGGAAAATAGCCGCAACGCAACCAGCAAAACCGCCAGCAAAAACGTTACCGCGAGCGCGGCCAAGATACCCGCGCGGCTGACGTTTCTGGGAGGCGGCATCGTGTTTTGCAGCATCACTGGGTGCAGCGTCCCGCAACAAGCGAATTAATGCAATCCATGCCGCACGCAAACCCCCCTCGACGTATCCCCGAAAGTCCCACCGAAACGTTTACCGAAACTTTTACCAAAACTTCCTGGGGGGCCAAAGGCGATGGCGATGGCAAAGCCCGCATGGCAATGCCGCTCCAGCTTCCAACAGGTGGGATCGCCAAAAGAATCCGGGGCCGCGAGCAGCCTTGGAGGGTCGATAGCAACGTCCAGCCGCGAAAAACCAACCGCCAGGCCCGAGCCCTCCGCCTTGCTGAGCGCCTCTTTCAGGGTCCAGGCGATCACCGTGCCGCCGGGGCTCTCGTAGGATTTCACGTTTTTGCCCGCCACCAGCCGCGGCTCGACCATCCGGCCCAATGGCTCGGCATCGATACCGATGCGGCCGAATTCGCCAGCGGCCGCCGCCACATAGCCGTGACAATGGGTGAGGCTGAAATCGATCTGCGACAGGCCCTCGGCCTTTGGCTTGGCGCCGGATTTTTCGTGGTAAAATCGGAACGAATACGCCGGCTTGCCGGTGAATGCCGCAAGCAGCATGCGGCGCAGGCCATGCGCCGCCGTTGCATCCCGGCGCATGGATGCGGCACGCAGCCGGGCGATGCGGGCGCGCTCCTCGTCATCCAACAGGCCTTCCAACTGCGCCAGTTCTTGCGCGCCAATTTCGGCCGTCGCCACGCCGCACCAGAGGAATGGCGCGCTGGATTTGCTTTTAACCAGTTTCATGCGGCCAAGATCATGCGGCCGCGGATGGGTTTGCCTGGTCCTCGGCGAGAACGGCTTCGATCGTGCCCAGCGCATCCACCGCCTCGATCTGCGCGGCGAGCCGCCTTGCGCCGGTTCGGTATGCCGGATTGGCGAGAATCTCCCGCACCGCCGCCTCAATCAAGGTCGAGGGGGGATTTCCGGTCGCGAGGTTGATCCCGGCGCCGGCATGGGCGATGCGCGTGGCGATTTCCGGCTTCTCCTCCGTGTCGCCGGCGACCAGTAGCGGCACGCCATGGCGCAGCGCGAGCAACACACCGCCGAAGCCGCCATTGGTGATCAGCAGATCAAGATAGGGAAACGCCGCCGCATAGGGAATGAAATCCGCGACGCGCGCATTGCCCGGCCGCTCAAGGGACGCCGCATCGACACCGCTGGAGGTGGCAAGCAGCAATATATCCTCATGCCGCGCCAGCGCCTTGAGGCTGGGCAGGACCAACTGGCCGAGATCGGCATTGGCGATCGTGCCCTGCGTGACCAACACGATCTTGCGGCCCGCCGCGCGCGCGGCTTCAAGATCGCCCCACCAATGCGGCAAGCCACGATCGGTAGCCGGCGCGGGTAAGGCGCCGATGAAACGAACCGTGGATGGCAGCGCCCGGTCATATTCCAGGGCCGGCAGGCCGAGTTGAAAATACACATCCGGCAGCGTGATCACGGCGTCGGTGACAAAGCGGGGCAGCTTCGGAGCGCCGCAATTGTTCAACGCCTCGTTGATATAATTCTGCACGGGGGAAAACACCTGGGCCTGCATGAAGCGGGTGGTTGCCGCGTTGCGCGCACGCTGCTGTTCGGTATAAGCCGGCGGCAGACCTGAGCCAAAGAACGCCACCTCGGGGCCGGAAAGCGCCAAGCTGGAAATGCCCAGATGCGCCACCACCAGCGACGCTGCGCGCGGCCGCAGCAATAGCGGCAGCGTGCCCATGAACATCATATCGGCCAGCACCGCATCGGCGGGAAATTCCCGCAAGATTTCACAAAGCCCGCGATACTGGCCGGCGATGGCGTCGGCGAACAGATGCTGCACGCCCCAGAGCATTTGCGCCGGCCCCGGTGGCAACGCGGCACGCTCGGGGAAGCGCGCATCGATTTCGCGGTAATCGATGTCGACCTCAGGCGCCAGAGGCACGAACCGCGCCCCGCCACGCGCCACTGCAGGCCCAAACGCGCTGCCGGTATGCACCACCACCTCGTGGCCGCGCGCGCGCAGGCCGGCGGCGATGGTGAGGATCGGGTCCGCATGGCCGGGAATTGGGGTTGCCGCGAGCAGATATTTCGCCACCGGTCAGCCCTCCAGCTCGAAGCCGCTGACCGGCGTTTGCGGCGCCGCCACCGCCTGGCGCAGCAGGGAGCTGAGCTGTGACGCCAAGCCGGAAGCGGTTGCAGGCTTGAAGAGGTCGGTGCGATATTCAAGCCCGCCGATAATACCGGCGGGCTTGCCGGCTTCGCAACGGGTCTCGCTCAAAACGAAGGTCAACTCGTAGCGCGCGCTGCCCAGCGCGACCGGCTCCGGCGTGACATGCAGCCCGGGCATGTCGAATTTCTGAAAGGAAAGATTGAGGAAATTCAACATCACCTGGAATAGTGGATGGCGTGGCCCGTCCGGCCTTGCGCCCAGCGCCTCGGCAACCGTGGCGAAGGGGATGTCCTGATTTGCATAGGCGGCGATGTTGAAGCGCCGGATCCGTTCCAGCAATGCGAGGAAGCTGGGATCGCCCGAAACATCGGTGCGCAGCACCAGATGATTGAAGAAGCAGCCGACCATCGGATCGAGGGCGGCATCGAGCCTGCCGCCGAACGGGCTACCGATCGGAATATCGCTTCCCGCGCCGCGCCGGTTGAGCAGCACGGCAAGCCCCGCCTGCAACACCATGAACAGGCTGGCGCCGTGGCCGCGCGCCAGATGGATCAGGCCGGCATGCAGTTCGGAATCTATCCAGATCGGCGCGGTTGCGCCGGCGAAATGCTGCGACTGCGGATAGGGCGCATCGACCGGCAGTGCCGGCTGCGGCAGCCCCGCCAGGGTTTGCACCCAGAAAGCGAGCTGTCCTGCAAGCTTGCTTTGTTCCTGTTGCTGCCAGATGGCGTAATCCGCGTAGTGCAGGGCCAGCGGCGGCCAGGCAGCGGCATCCTCGGCCAGCCGCGCCGCATAGGCCTGCGCCAGATCGCGCACCAGGGGCGCCAAGGAACCGCCATCGGCCGCCACGTGATGCACCACCACCAGCAGCGCGTGGTCGTCCTCGGCCAGCCGCCACAGGTAAAGCCGCATTGGCAATTCGCGCGTGACATCGAAGACCTGCCGCGCCGCCAGATTCAGCTGCTCCGGTAGCGCCGCCTCCGTCAGCGGCGCGGCGGCCAGCGTCAGGCTCGCGGCATCCGGCGGCAAAATGATTTGTGCCGGCTCCGCACCATCAATATCGATCATCGTCCGCAGCGCCTCATGCCGCTCCAACAAATCGTTGAACGCCGCCGCCAGCGCCGCGACATTAAGCGTGCCGCGCAGCCGCAGGCCGAGATTCATGTTATACGCCGTCCCCGCGCCCCGCATGCGCGAGACCTCGAACATCAGGCGCTGACTGGGCCCAAGCGGAATCCGCGCCGGCCGCAATTGCCGCTCAATCACGGGATGACCATGCGCGGCAAAATCGATCAGCTTGGCCAGGCCGGCGATGGTCGTGGTCTCGAACATCACTGCCAGCGGCAGGTCGACGCCGAAACTATTGCGCACCTGCGCCACGATTTTCGCCACCATCAGCGAGTCCAGACCAAGCTCGAAAATATTCGCTTCCACATCGATCTCATCGGTGGTCTGGATCAACTCGCAGAACATCGAGATCAGAATTTCCTCGGTCGGCGAACGGTCGAACTGCGTCGCGCCGGCGGCAACGGCAACCGGCGCGGGCAGGGCCTTGCGGTCGAGCTTGCCGGAAGGCGAGCGCGGAAGTTCCGCCAGCTGCATGAACAGCGCCGGCACCATATAATCCGGCAATTGCTCGGCCAGCGCCCGCTTCAGCGCGGCGGGGTCGAGCGGGATTTCGGGCGCAGCGGTCACGATATAGGCGGCTAGCCTGCCCTCATGCACCGCCGCCGCCGCCTGGGCGATGCCGGGCTGCCGGGCCAGCACGGTTTCGATCTCGCCCAGTTCGATACGAAAGCCGCGCAGCTTCACCTGGGCGTCGGCGCGGCCGATATAATGCAGCACGCCATGCTCGAATTTCGCGAGATCGCCGGTGCGGTACATCCGGCTGCCCGGCGACCCGTAGGGGTTGGCGACAAATCGCTCCGCGGTCAGGCCGGGCCGGTTGAGATAGCCAAGCGCCAGGCCGGCGCCGGAGATGTAGAGATCGCCGGCCACGCCTTCGGGCACCTGCATCAACCCGGAATCCAGCACGTAAACATGGGTGCGCGCAAGCGGCCGGCCGATTGCGGCGGCAGTACCGGTTTCGACCGGATGGCTCGTCGACCAGATCGCCGTCTCGGTCGGGCCGTACAGGTTGAGCACGTGCCAACCCAGGCCGGAAAGCTGGCGCGCCAGATGCTCGGGCAGCGCCTCCCCGCCGGTTAGGATCCGTAAATCGCGCAGCGCCTCACTCTCGCTGCCGGTCAGGGTATCCCATAGGGACGGCGTTGCCTGCATGATGGTGGCGCCGCTGGCGGCGATCAGTCGCGCCAGCGCCAACGGATTACGCAAGGCGGCACGCGGCGCCAGAATTGTGCGCGCGCCGGCCAGCAGCGGCAAATAGAGTTCCAGTGCCGCAATGTCGAAGCTTATGGTGGTTACCGCCAGCATCCGGTCGGCCGGGTCCAGCGGAATCTGCGCCGCCATGGCGCCCAGAAAATTTGCCAGATTGGTGCGCGTCAGCACCACGCCCTTGGGCTTGCCGGTGCTGCCCGAGGTGTAGATCACATAGGCCGGGGCGTTGGGCAGATGCTTCTCATGCAGCGGCTCGGCGGAATATTGTTCGAGCGCCAGAGGGCGCATGACCACCACCGGGTGCGGCGCCAGCAGCGCAGCGGTTTCGGCTGTCGCCAGGATCAGGCAGGGGGCGGCATCCTCAGCCATGGCGGAGAGCCGGCCGGCCGGCAGGTCCGGGTCCAGTGGCAGGTAGGCGGCGCCGGATTTCATCACGCCCAACAATGCGGCGACCATTTCAATCCCGCGCGGCAGGCAGATGCCGACGATTTTCCCAGCACCGGCGCCGCGCGCGCGCAACAGATGGGCGATCCGGTTCGCCTGCTCGTCCAGACCGCGATAGGTGATGGCGTCCCGGTCGGACACCACTGCCACCGACCAGGGGCTTTGCCGCGCCTGGCGTTCAAAATCCTCCGGCATGAAGCGCATGGCGGGTGCGGCGGCCAAGGTGCCGGTAGTGGCGCCGCTTGGGGCGCCGGCCGCCAGCAGGCGGGCGCGGCTGACATCATCGAGCAGAACGATCCGGCTGATCGGGCGCTCGACATCCTCGCTAACCTGGCGCAGCAGAAGCTGGATACGCGCCGCATGCGCCGCCAGCTCGCTCACGCTGTAAATCTGCGGATTGGCGTCGAAATCGATATGCACCGGCCGGCCGGTGCCACGATCATAGACAAAAATCGCCAGGTCTTCGATCGAGCCGTTGGAGAGATTCGTGACCTCGCAGCGCGCTTGTCCGAAAGTCGGCGAATAGTCGAAGGGTTCGATATTCACGACCGAGGTAAACAGGTGCCGCCCCTCTCCCAGCAGGTTGAGATCGCGCCGCAGATCCTCGTAGCGGTAGCGCTGATAGCGCAAGGCCTCGCGCACCCGCCGGCCGACCTGACGGACGACATCGGTGACCGTGTCCGATGGTTTCAGCCGCAATCGTAGCGGTACCGCATTGGCCAGCATGCTGGGTATTCGCCGCAGGCGCCCGTTGGTCCGCGCCGTCACCGGCAGTCCCAGCACCAGGTCCTCCGCCCCCGTCATGCGATAGTAGTAAATCGCGATCGCCGCGATCATCAGCTGCGGAAAGCTGCCCTGAGCCGCCTTTGCTGCGACCCGCAAGTCCTCCACGCTGCCAGCGCTCAGCACGGCGGTGTGGCGCAGCAACTCGCCGCCCAGACCCGGCCGGTAATGCCCCAGGCTGGTCGGGCTCGGCTTGTCGGCAAAGGAAGCGGTCCAGTAGTTACGCTCGGTGGCGAAACGCTCCGACTCACGATAGGCGTGGTCTTCCGCGACCAGATCGTTCAACGACCCGAACGGTACAAGGTCCGGCGCATCGCCGCGGATCAGCATATTATATACCTCGGTGACGCGCCGGGCAATCAAACCGCCGGCGAAACCATCGATCAGGATATGGTGGCTGCGATGATACCAGAAATAGTGATTCTCCCCGATTTTGATCAGGCACATCGACCATAGCCGGTCCCGCAATGGTTCGTGCGGCTGCCGGAACTCTGCCTCCATCCATTGCAGTGCGGCTGCTCGCGGGTCTTCTTCCTCCGAAAAATCGAGGGCCGGGAGGAGCCCGCTGATATTATTCGTCACCGCCTGCAGGGGTTCGCCGTCGATCTCGGTGAACCGAAGCCTGGTAGCGGTTGCCTCCAGCTCTGTGTGCAGCACCGCCGTCTTGAACGCGTCCAAGTCAATTTCGCCGATAATCTCGCCTTTTTCAGAAAGATTGAACACGGCGCTGGACGGCGCAAGTCTTTGCGCGAACCACATGCCGCGCTGTGCAACCGTTAGTGGAAACCAATCATCGAATGTTGTTGCAGCAGGCGCTTGCCCCGCCGGAACACCTCCGTGATCGGCGTCCAGCAATGCAGCGTCAGTCATGCCGTAGCGTCTACGAAGCTGTCTGCTTCCGGCACGTCGCTTTGATTCGGTTCGTTCTCGATAAAAGCAAGAATTTCGGCCCGCTTGCCAGGCCCAGCGTCGACGCTCCAGCCTGGTGGAACATCAATGAAGGACGGCCAGATCGAATAACACTCAAGGTTGTTTGTTAAGGCAAAATACAAGGAATCGTCGTCTTCGAACGGATTTGCCATTATGCTTGGATCTCCACTTATTCACGCACCGAATTGTCTTTGGTGTCTTCAACGGTTGTTTCCAGCCATTAGCCGCTACGATGCGTCGTCATCAAGCAAGTCTATTTTCTTGGCCTCGTTGTTAACAGAGTATTTAGTACCGCCGTTGTCCTGTCAATTAAAATGCAAGCAATCTTTGGGGGATAATTCGTTCCGGTATCATTTTATATTCCCTGTCGCCCTTTAGGTGTGGAAAGACAAGATTTGTTTAATAACAAAGGCTTACTCAACAGTAAGTTGGCGCCATTCGGCCGGTACGCGGATCTTTAATATTATTATTAGTTAATCTTTTTGGCGGGGCAACGTGTGGGATGGGCGCACCATATTCTTATATCGTTATCGTTAGCGTTCCGATGTCATAACATAAAACGTGGATCCGCGGCTGGTCGGAACAACGATAGGTTGTATTGATCGTTTAATGAAGTTGTAGGCTTGGCCAAGCGGCATTTATACCGGCAAAGAGCCTGGGTGTTTGGCGTGAACCAGCCGATTACCAGTTTCTGCGCGGTAGGTATCATGAATGGCTCAGGGCTATGAGAGGTGGATGAATTCGACGAGGCCAAATCCGTCGATCACGTAGAATGAAACGAGTTTGCCGCCGAACAAAACGGCCGGCGTCGGCGGCGAGACTTCGAGCAACAGCATGCTTGCCTGCTCAAGTTTCTTGATCGTATCGGTTAGGTTGTCGGCCGTGTAGCAAAGATGGTAGATGAGGCCATCGCGTACACTTATCACCCGGTCGAGCGGGCCGGGTCCGGCGCCTGGGTGGATGATCTCCACGGTGGGCATGACGGGATGATGACATAAGTTCAGGTGAACATTCTGTAGCGGATCAAAGAGGAACGCGCCAATGTCATAGCCGATGGTGCGCAGAAACAATGCAGCCGGTTCAGGCCGGCTAACCGCAAGACCGAAATGGTGGAAGCTCAGCCCGGCAGTATCTACGAGACCGGGAGGAGTGCGGAGCGTGTTTTGCGCTAGTTGATTCATGGGTTTTCACCGAATAAGGATTCTCTGGAAGTTGTTCCATACGACATTTCAAGATCACGCATCGCTACCCCCCTTTCGACGTCATGCGGTTTAGAAATGTTTATAGACAACATCCGGCGCGGGCCCGCCGACGACCAGCACCGAGATCAAAACCAGCAGCGTCATCACCGTGATCTGCGCCGTGCGGACATAACGCGAGCCGAATAAGGGATAGGCGTCGGCGGCGGACTGCATACCGGCCAGCCCCGCCAGCAACAGGCTGGAGGTGAGCAAGACCAGCGCCCAGGCCGCCAGCAACGCGGGACCGCCGAGAACCTTGATGAATCCGCTGAGTTGCCCCCAGCTCGACCAGAACCAAAGCAGCGTAAAGGCGAACCAGGTAAAGTTCAGACCTCGCGATAAAGCGCGATAGATCGGCGCGTTACCCAATTTGCGATAGCCGCTACGGGTGAGGCGCTGAGTTATCACGATCTGGTAGAGCTTGTTCAGCGCGACCCCGCCGCCCGTAACCAGGCCGTAGACCAGGAACATCGAGGTCTGGCCGTGCCAGGCGCCGACCAGAAAGAAGGTGACGAAATAGGCCAGGACCGCGAAATAGGGTTCCGCCCAGCGCGCCGTCACCCGCCGCATGCAGGTGAGCATAACGGGCGTGTAGACATAGGTTTTGAGCCAGTTTGAAAGGGTGATGTGCCAGCGCGACCAGAAGCCGATAGCGTTTTCGGAGAAGAACGGGTTGTTGAAGTTTTCCGGCAGTTCGAAGCGATAGAGGCGGGCGATGCCGATCACGAAATCGGTATAGCCTGAGAAGTTGGCATTGAGGAACAACGGATAAAGCCCGCCGATCAGCGCGCCATAGAGCATTTTGGCGGTAAACGGCAGATCCGGCGCCAGGGCGGCGATGCAGGATTGCCGCGCCTTGCCCAGCACCACCGACAGGATAACCACCTTGAAGAAACCGAGCGCAATTCGCCAGGCGGCTTCACCCAGGACAAAAATGTCGAGGGGCAGGCGCTCCTCACTCTCCATGCGATGATATTCGGGAAAGAGCTGGATCGGTCCCGAAATAAGCGCCGGGAAATGCAGAGTGTAGTTGAGATAGGTCAGTGGCGACGCAGCGGGCGCGAAGCTTTCCTGGCGCGCCTCGATCACCAGATGCAGCACGCGGAAAAATACGTAGGAAAGGCCGATTGTAATATAGACGAAGTGCAGTGTGAGGACGGGCGGAACGAAGCTATATCGTTTCAGCCAGAAGAATTCGAGCAATGTGACGACAAGGAACAGCAAAAACAGCTGCCGGGACGGGTATTTCCGCTGCGCCAATATGGCCATATAACCGGTGAGCAGGAAGGCTGCGAATGGCAGCGCGCCAACGATTCCAGACATGAAGGTGGCGAAGAAAACCAGGTTCAGCGCCAGCAACACCAGCCGGCGCCAGGCCAGCGCGCCCGATAGGTTGAACAGCACGGCCCCGGCCACGGCGAAGCCGAGGAACTGGAAGGAGGGCGCGTTCATAGCGGCGCCCCAGGCGGAGATCCCTGGAGTGACTCTGGACAAAAACCGGGCATTGCGGCGCCAAGGATCGTTTTCGCGGCGGTGCGGCCGAGCAAAGTCTGGCCCGCGCTGTTGAGGTGGCCCTCGGCGCGATAGAAATAATCGGAGGCGCTGCCAAGGCCGCGAAACCCGTCCCCGCCATCCGCGAACAGCGCCCCGTGCCGTTTGGCGATCTGCGCCATGGCCCGCTCGATCGCCTGGGGATCGACGCCCGGAGCCGGCTTGCCAATCGCGATCAGGTCGGCCTGGACCAGTGCCGGCGCATAGACCAACAGCAGAGGCGTGCCGGTGGGCGCAAGCTGCGCCGTGATATAGGCCACCGCTTCATCCAGCACCACGAGCCGCGCCTGCCAGGCCTTAGACATCGGCGGACGCAGATAGGCGGCGCGATCGCCGTAGCGCAGATAGGTTGCGACATAGGTGTCGGGATTGCCGAAAATATAATGCTGCGCGATTTCCACCGCGCGGCTGTTGCTGAGCAAAGCTTTCAGCCATTCCATCAGCCCGGGGTGGTACGTCGGTTCGGCTTTGGGTGTACGCAAAGCATGCGCCGGGTTGAAACCGCCATCGGGGAGCTTGAACAAATCGAAGGGGCCCACCACCAGCGCCACCAGCTGCGGGTGCAAGGCCAGCGCTTCCGGTGTGCGCGCGGCGACCAGGCTCAGATCGCCGAAGCCGCCCAAACTCTGCACGTCGACGGGGCGCCCGCAACTCGCGGTGATTTCCCGCGCCGCCTGCACCGACCAGATATCATCGAACGGTACCAGAAAGCCCCAGCTGGTGGACGAGCCCATCACGGCCAGCCGCGCCGTCCCAGGGCTTACCGGGCCACAGGGGCCGGTGCTGCGGTAGCCGCAGGCGTTGAAGCGGGCTACCGCCCAGGGTCCCTCGGCGGCTTTGTCGCGGCT
>JAMFRY010000120.1 GCA_026225015.1 Alphaproteobacteria bacterium | reverse complement strand
GGTTCTAAATCCGCGCATCTGACGCTATTGGGAAGTTACGTCACCAGCAATTTCGCGTTGTCTACCGACGGCAGCGGCGGTACATTCGTCAAGTTCAGTTAACCTGATAGGGCAATCATCTTGGATCGAGATCCGGCAGAGGTAGAATTTCGAGAGACGAGCGAATCAAAGGCGGTGGCGCCCGCGCCGACCCAGGAACCGGCGGAAAAACGGCCCTATCCGCCGCCGGCCACGCTGCCGACTCAAGCGGGGCCGCTTGGCATCCGTTTCGATTTCAATCTCGGCGCGCGCGTCAGCCTGCCGGAGGGCAAAAGCTGGCGGGTTCGGCTACGCGATCTCGATACCGGGAACATCCTGTTCGAAAGCAGTCCCGGCGCCGCCTTCATTAACAGCTCAAAGCGCTATTATCTGCGCATCGGCCTGGAAGTTTTGGATGAAGGCGGCGTGATCTTCCAACACGACTACAATGCCGCCCGGGAGCACGTGCTGATTCAGTTGCCGGTTGGCACCCTGGGCGATACGATCGGATGGTTTCCCTATGCGGCCAAGTTTCAGGAGCGGCATGGCTGCAAGCTCACCTGTGCGATGTCCGGGCTGCTGATCCCGCTCTTCAAAAATGCATATCCGGAAATCGAATTTGTCACGCATGAGGAGATCAAGGCCGAAAAATTCTACGCCACCTACAGCATCGGACTGTTTTTCGATGACGAGGATCGCATCTGGCAGCCTTGCGACTTCCGGCTGGTCGGCCTGCACCGAACCGCGGGCTATATTCTGGGGGTGGACCCGCAAGAGAAGCCGCCCAAATTGGGGATTGAAGACGAAGGCGCCCCGATTGCCGAACCCTATATTTGCATCGCCGTGCAAAGCACGACGCAATCAAAATATTGGAACAACCCGCATGGCTGGCGCGACGTTGTGGGCTTTCTTAAAAGCCGGGGCTATCGGGTATTCTGCATTGATCAGAAGCCGGTCCACGGCCATGGGATTGTGTGGAACCATATGCCGCACGGCGCCGAGGACCTTACAGGAGACCGCCCACTGGCCGAGCGTGTGCGTTGGCTGCGCCATGCCAAGGCCTTTGTAGGCCTCTCCAGCGGCCTTTCCTGGCTGGCCTGGGCGGCGGGGGCTCCGGTGGTGATGATCTCCGGCTTCACGCATCCCACCAATGAATTCAGCACGCCCCATCGGGTGATCAACTACCATGCCTGCAACGCGTGCTGGAACGATGTCCGGGTCCGGTTTGACCATAAGGACTTTCTCTGGTGCCCGCGCCACGCCAATACGCCGCGGCAGTTTGAATGTACGCGGTTGATCACGGCCAGCCAGGTCATCGCGACCCTGGAACAGATCGTCTGACTTCGTGACGCAGGAGCAGAAGTCCGGCCAGGTTATTTGGTGCCTGGGGATGTATGCCAGCGCCTCGACCTGGGCGTTCAACGTCGTTCGGCAGGTGGTGGAGGTGAGCGCACCTGAACGGTTTCGCGCCGTTTTTGCCAGCGGCTCGGAGAAAATCATTGACTGGGGTGGCCCGGACAAGGTGACAACCGTCAAGTCGCACGAAATCAGTAGCGAGGCGCGCGTGCTGGAAATTTCCCGGCGCGCCTCGAAAATACTGCTCACCCTGCGCGATCCGCGGGACGCCGTGGTATCGCTAATGCAGGCGCATGGCTTCGCGTTTTCGCGCGCTTTGGAGCTCGTAGAAAAATCCGCGCTGCTATGCAGAAGTTTTTCGAAAGATCGCAGGGCGATGACATTGAATTATGAAACCGGCTTTTTCGACGATGAAGCGACAATTACGGTCATCGCCCGGCATTTGGGATATGATTTGGAGAAGCACACGGCGCGGGCCATCCACGATTCCTTGCAACGCGGCGAGGTTGAGAACTATATCGGCAAATTGCCGAAATTGGCGGGTGTGCTGAAGGATCGCATATCGGGTGATTTGTTGGATCCTAAAACGCAATGGCATTCCCACCATTCCGGACGGAATGGCGAGATCGGCAAATGGCGGAAGGTTCTGACGGCCAGCCAGATTGACGAGATTTCGTCACGTATGAGCGATCATTTCGTGGCGTTGAACCTGCCCGCGTAAATTGGAAATGTAGAAATGTAGGATGGGCAGAGCGAAGCGAAGCCCATCATCTTTCGATCAACGACTTTGTCGCGGCATGATTTTGATCTAACTTCACGTGGCAATGATGGGCTTCGCTGGCGCTCAGCCCATCCTACTTTGCTAAGGCGGCGTAAACATGGATGCGGTGGACTGTATTGTTGTCGGGGCCGGAGTGGTTGGCCTGGCCATTGCTCGGAATTTGGCGTTGGCGGGACGAGAGGTCTTGTTACTGGAGGCCTCGCACGCAATCGGCACCGGCACCTCTTCGCGCAACAGCGAAGTCATCCATGCCGGCATCTATTATCCCACGGGCAGTTTGATGGCGCGGAGCTGCGTGGCCGGAAAAAAAGCGCTCTACGCGTATTGCGCCGAAAAAGGGATCGGCCATCTGGCCTGCGGCAAACTGATCGTTGCAGACAACCTGGTCGATCTTTCAAAGCTTGAGGTCATCAGAATTCGGGCTGTTGCCAATGGCGTGGATGACTTAGGCGTGCTGGACGCAGCGCAGGCGCGGCAATTGGAGCCGGCGTTGAAATGCGCGGGCGCATTGCTCTCACCCTCCACCGGCATTATCGACAGCCATGCCTTCATGCTGGCGTTGCAGGGCGATTTTGAAGCAGCGGGCGGCATTATCGCGTTGCACAGCCCCGTTACCGCCGCGTGCAAGACCCAGGGCGGCATTGAAATCCGCGCCGGCGAAGGCGAGCCACTCGAACTTCGCTGCAATACGCTGATCAACGCCGCCGGCTTTTACGCCAGCGATCTCGCCGGCAAAATCATCGGAATGCCGCGCGAGCAAATTCCAAAAACCTATTACGCCAAGGGCAATTACTTCGCGTTTCAGGGCCGTTCGCCGTTCTCGCGCTTGATCTACCCGGTGCCGGCCGCCGGCGGACTTGGCATCCATCTCACGCTCGATCTCGCAGGCCAGGCCCGGTTCGGGCCGGATGTCGAATGGGTGGATGGGATCGACTATGCGGTCGATCCGCGCCGGGGTGACGCGTTCTACGCAGCCGTGCGGCGCTATTGGCCGGACCTGCCCGATGCGGCGCTGCACCCGGCCTATGCCGGCATCCGTCCTAAAATCTCAGGCCCCGGCGAAATGGCCAAGGATTTCATGATTCAGGGGCCGGATGTCCATGGCGTGCCGGGTTTGATCAACCTGTTCGGAATTGAGAGCCCGGGACTTACCGCCGCGCTGGCGCTGGCAGAGTTGGTTGGCGCCAAAATCTAGAAGGTTTATCCCGCCAGTCCGGAGACCCGGTTATTCGATCTGTCCCAGCGGGAAGCTGAACAAGCGTGCATCGCCCAGCAGAAACACCCGCAAGCCTCGCGGAAACAACCGGGCGATCGCCGGGTCGCGCACGTCCAGCCCGCCAGTATAGGCGCCGAAGGCCGGCAGCATCAGTTTTGCAACACCATCGCTGACGAAACAGGGCCGGCTGATCCGCTGCGCCCGTGTCTGAACGCTGGCCTTGGGATGATAATGGCCGGAGATTTCAGTCTCGCGCGCCAGCCGCCGCGATTCCGCCTGGTGGCGGAAGATAAACGGTCCTTGCCGCCATTCCGCGGTGCTCTCTCCGGCAAGACCCGAAGGTGCGGCGTCGTGATTGCCGGTGATCCAGATGAAATGCGTCTGCTGCGCCATGGCGTTCAGCCGCGATCGGTCGGCGGTTGCCATGCGTTCCAGCCCATGCGAATCATGAAAACTGTCGCCAAGCGCCACGATTTTCTCCGGCCGGTAGAAGCGGATCAGGCGGTGCAGCTTCTCCAGCGTCGCTTTGGTGTCAAAAGGCGGCAACAGGCTGCCTTGCCTGGCCGCGGCGGAGGCCTTTTCCAGATGCAGATCGGAGACGATCAGCGTGCGCGCGGCCGGCCAGAAGGCCGCGCCCTGTGGGTCGAGCATCAGGCGCTCGTTATGAAAATGAATCGGGGCAGGGGTCATGGCAGCGTTGAGAGCACAGTCTGCCCCGGGGTGCCAAATTTCGTGCCAGCTTGTGTCTCGCGGCGTTTGGGTGGGTCGCTGGTACTCATGGCCTCGGCCACCAGTTCTTCGGCTTCCCGCAGCAATTCTTCCTCGGTCAGCCCGGCCGCCACGCGCTCACGGCCGATTTCCAGCAGCACCGGCACCGCCAGCGGCGAAACGCGCGAGAGCGCCATGTGCACGACCCGGCCATGCGCGCGTTCCAGCAGCAGCGCGATGCGGGCGATATCGGTGAGCCCGCTCGCCGCATCCGCCCGCGTGGCGCGGAGCAGAATATGGTCGGGCTGGTGTTTGCGCAGCACGTCGTAGATCAGATCGGAGTTGACTGTCACCTGCCTGCGGTTTTTATCCGCATTGGGCTGGTAGCGTTGAATCAGCCCGGAAATCACCGCGACATTTCGAAACGTCCGCCGCAGCATGGAGCTTTCCGCCATCCAGGCTTCCAGATCATCGCCCAGCATGTCCTGCTCGAAAAGCCGCGCAACATTGGTGGGGCAGTGCACCGACCAGGTGGCGAGCACGTAATCAGTGGCGACGAATCCCAGCGGGCCGAAGCCGAACCGCTCCAGGCGCTTGGTGAGCAGCATGCCCAGCGTTTGGTGCGCCTGCCGGCCTTCGAAGCAATAGGCCACCATGTACCAGCGGCCGCCGCGCGGGAAGGTTTCCACCAGCAGATTGTTCGGCCCGGGCAGGTGGGAGCGGCGCTTTTGCAGGCGCAGCCATTCCTGGACATCTTCGGGGAAGGCGTCCCAGCAGGTCGGGTCATGCAGCATTTCGCGCACGCGATTTGCCAGATGCGTCGTCATCGGCATTCGCCCGCCTTCATAGGCCGGCACTTTCGGCTCGCCGGCGCCACCTTCCACCACTTCCACAAAATTCTCGCGCAGGCGCAGGAATTTCAGCAGCCGGCCGGCAAACATGAAGGTATCGCCGGGGGTGAGCATGTTGACGAAATATTCCTCGATCTCGCCCAGCGCCTTGCCGAAACCGCGCCTTGCGGCCAGGCGCACTTTCAAAACCGGCGCCTCGACGATGGTGCCGATATTCATCCGGTGCTGGCGGGCGATGCGGCTATTGGCGACATACACATAGCCTTGCGAATCCCGGAATAGTTTCCGGTAGCGCTCATAAGCGGCCAAAGCGTAGCCGCCATCCTCGACGAATTGCAGCACGTCGTCGAAATCTTTTCGGATAAGTCCCGCATAAGGTCCGGCGGAGATCACCTCAGCGTACACATCATCCGGCAAAAACTTTTCGGCGCAGGCCAGGCCGAGGAGATGTTGGGCCAGCACGTCCAGCCCGCCCGGCCGCGGCTTGTCGCCGTCCAGCGCATGCGCCGCAACCCCGGCGATGGCGGCCTCGCATTCCAGCACCTCAAACCGGTTGGCCGGGACCAGTAGGGCGCGCGAGGCCTCATCCAGCCGGTGATTGGCCCGGCCGATGCGCTGCAGCAGCCGAGACACGCCTTTGGGCGCGCCAACTTGCACCACCTGGTCCACCCCGCCCCAATCAATGCCAAGATCGAGCGAGGAGGTGGCGATCACCGCCCGCAATTTCCCCGCCGCCATCGCCGCCTCCACCCGGCGGCGCTGCGCGATATCCAGGCTGCCATGGTGCAAGGCGATGGGCAGGTTATCCTCGTTATATTTCCAGATCGCCTGGAACATCAGCTCGGCCTGTGCGCGGGTGTTGACGAACACGATCGTCATGGCGGCTTGCCCGATTTTCTCCAGCACCACCTGCGCCGCGGCCAGGCCCATATGGCCGGACCAGGGAATTTCCCCCGGCGGCAGCAGCAGGTCGATTTGCGGCGGCGTACCGTCTTTCGTCTCGATCAGGAAACTGCCCTGACCGACATAGTCGAGAATCGCCTGAGGATGTGCCACGGTCGCCGACAGGCCGACGCTGCGCATTTTCGGCGTCAGCTTCTTCAACCGCGCCACGCATAGAGCGAGCTGGTCGCCGCGTTTGGTGCCGGCCAGCGCGTGCACCTCGTCGATGATCACGCAGCGCAGGCTGCCGAAAAATGCGGGTGAATCCTCCAAACTCACGAGCAATGCCAGGCTTTCCGGCGTGGTGAGCAGAATATCCGGCGGGCGTTCGCGCTGCCGCGCCCGGCGGTTTCCCGGCGTGTCGCCGGTGCGGGTTTCCGCCGTGATGTTGAGGCCCATCGCCGCGATCGGGGCAAGCAGGTTGCGCGCAATATCGGTGGCCAGCGCCTTCAGCGGGCTGACATAGAGCGTGTGCAGACCGCCGCCGGCGAGATCGTTGCCACTCTGCGCCGCCAGTTCCACCAGGCTCGGCAGAAACCCGGCGAGGGTTTTGCCGCCGCCGGTCGGCGCGATGAGCAGGGTGTTTTTTCGGCCCGCCTGCGCCGCATCGAGCATCGCCTGCTGGTGCGCGCGCAAGCTCCAGCCTTGCGCGGCAAACCAGCGGGAAAAAATCTCTGGCAGTTCGGCCATGCCGGCTTATATGCAGTTTTCACTTTTTGTTCCAGATGAGGATATGGCGCCCCACCCGCAAACCTGGCTGAAAACCACACCTTCCGGCTTGTATTGCGAGCCGGGCGATTTTTATATCGACCCGCTGCGCCCGGTGGAGCGCGCGGTGATCAGCCATGCCCATGCCGACCATGCGCGCCCCGGCCACAAGGCGGTTCTTGCCACGCAAGGCACGCTCGCCATCATGCGAACCCGCATGGGGGCGGAAGCCGCCGGAGCCGCGCAGCAGGCGCTTGCCTATGGCGAGGAGCAGAAACTGGGCGATGTCACGGTGACGCTGCATCCGGCCGGCCATGTCCTTGGCTCCGCCCAGATTGCCATGGAATATCGGGGGTCGCGGGCGATCGTCTCCGGCGACTACAAGCGCCAGGCAGACCCGACCTGCGCGGCCTTCGAGGTGGTGCCCTGCGACGTGTTCGTCACCGAGGCGACCTTCGGCCTGCCGGTATTTCAGCATCCCGAGGCGGCGCAGGAGATCGGCCGGCTGCTGGCCTCCGTGGCGCTGTTTCCGGAGCGCACGCATGTGGTGGGCTGCTACGCGCTCGGCAAATGCCAGCGGCTGATTGCCGAACTGCGCCATGCTGGCTATGAAAAGCCGATTTATCTGCACGGCGCGCATCTGCCGGTTTGCGAGACTTATCGCGCGCTGGGGGTCGAACTTGGCGATCTCCGCCCCGCCACCGTGGCGGAAAAATCCGCGCTGAAAGGCGCCATCGTGCTGGCGCCGCCTTCGGCGATCGCCGATCGCTGGGCAAGGCGGCTGGAAGACCCGGTGGTGTGCATGGCCTCCGGTTGGATGCGGGTGCGCCAGCGCGCCAAGGCCGGCGGGGTTGAACTGCCGTTGGTCATTTCAGACCACGCCGATTGGAACGGCTTGCTTGCCACCATCCGCGAGGTCGGCGCGCCGGAAATCTGGGTAACGCATGGCGGCGAAGAGGCGCTGATTCACGCCGCAAGCCGTATGCAAATCCGCGCCCGGGCACTGCGGTTGATTGGCTATGGCGAGGAGGATGGCTGATTGAAGGCCTTCGCCGAGCTGCTGGAGCGGTTGCTGTACTCACCTGCGCGCAACACCAAAATTTCGCTGCTGCGCGCCTATTTCGCCTCCCGTCCGGACCCGGAGCGCGGCTACGCGCTGGCGGCGATTGCGGGTGATCTGGACTTTCCCGGCGCCAAACCGGCCGCCTTGCGCGCCATGGCGGAAGCCCGGGCGGACCCGGAATTGTTCAAGCTTTCCTATGACTTTGTGGGCGATCTGGCAGAGACTATCGCGCTGATCTGGCCGGACGGGGTGCACGATGCCTCGCCCGAATTGCCGGAAATCATTACCGCGTTGCGCACGGCCAAACGCGAGGCGATTCCGGGCCTGGTCGCGCGCTGGCTGGATGCATCTGACACCTCCACCCGAATCGCCCTGATCAAGCTGATTGCCGGTGGCGGCGGCCTGCGCGTCGGCGCCAGCCTGCGCTTGGCGAAGATCGCTTTGGCCGAACTGGGCGGTGTGAATGTCGATGAGATCGAAGAGGTCTGGCACAGCCTGTCGCCGCCTTATTTGGATTTGTTCGACTGGCTGGCTAAGCGCGGCCCAAGGCCGTCGCCGGAGCAAAAACCCGTATTTCGCCCGGTGATGCTGGCGCATTCGATCGAGGCCAAGGATTTGGCCGGCCTGGACTGGTCCGCGCATCGCGCCGAGTGGAAATGGGATGGGATTCGCGTGCAGCTTGTGGCCACACCGCAAGGCAGACGCATCTATTCGCGCACCGCGGATGATATCTCCGGTGCTTTTCCGGAAATATTGGATGCGATGAGTTTTCACGGCGTTCTGGACGGCGAATTGCTGGTGATCCGCGATTCTGGCGTGGCGCCGTTCTCCGACCTGCAGCAGCGCCTGGGCCGCAAAACCGTTTCGCCGGCGGTGTTGAAGGATTTTCCGGCCGGCGTCAGGCTGTATGACATGCTGTTCGAGGGCGAAGATGATCTGCGGGGTTTGAGCTTCGACGAACGCCGCGCAAGGCTGGAAGCGTTCTATGCGCACGAGCGGCCGGCGCGGATGGATTTATCGCCCTTGATCAAATTCGATCTGCATCACGAACTCGCCGCCTTGCGGCAAGGCGCGCGTGAGGCGGCGATCGAAGGGTTGATGATCAAGCGCGGCGATTCCCCCTATCTATCCGGCCGGCCGAAGGGGTTATGGTGGAAGTGGAAGCGCGAGCCATTGAGCCTGGATGCGGTGCTGATGTATGCGCAGCGCGGGCATGGCAAGCGCTCCTCCTATTATTCCGATTATACGTTTGGGGTGTGGAACGGAGCAGAACTGGTGCCGATCGGCAAGGCCTATTCCGGCTATACGGATACGGAACTGCTCTATCTCGACAAATGGATACGCGACCACACCACCGCCCGCTTCGGCCCGGTGCGGGAGGTGGAGAAGGCGCTGGTTTTCGAAGTTGGCTTCGACGCGGCGCAGAAATCCGCGCGGCATAAGTCCGGGGTAGCGTTGCGGTTTCCAAGAATATTGCGGATCAGAACCGATAAACCGGCGGCTGAGGCGGACCGTTTGGAGACAGTGAAGGCGTTGATTGCTTGACAGCCGGCGGTTCGCAGAATTGTTCCGAGACCAGGCCAGATGGTCCGGAAATACCAGGCAAAAAGCAACGAATCAAACACGATCACAGGCGGGCCGGCGCCGGCGCGAGAAACCCTTGCGGGAAAACCTGGTTTAGTACGCCATTGCGAAGTGAATTTGCAGTTTTGGTTCCGGGTTTTCTGTGCTAGCATCGTAATAACAGCATCACTGAATTCGTTTTTAAGTCGCGTCAATTAGATATGGATCACCATTATCATGAGCATATTGCCTACTGGGAGCAAATTCCTCTCCAACGCCAATAACCTGCTTATTTACTATGACAAATCGGGCTGCGGCGCTTCGTCCGATACAGATTTTTATGTTGTCGACAACAAAAACAATGCCACGTTGATTTTGCGACTCGCCAACACGAACGTGCCTGTTTCTTTGGGCGAAGCAGGCAATGAAGGAATTTTCTACGTTGGGTTGAACGATGGCCGTGGCGCCACGCGGATTTATGGCACAAACGGCACCGCTGCCGGAACCGCCGTTATTTTAACCGTCCCCGCGGGCGATACAGTCGCAGCGCTAGGCAGCGGCGGCGGGAAAATCTATTTCTCGACGACAACCAAACATGCGGCAGCGAATGGTGCAACAATCAAGAACACGCTGCACAAAACTGTGTATGAGAGTAACGGCACCGCTTCCGGCACCAGGGCGCTTCCGGATATCACCGTTGCTTCGGGAGATGAAATCGCATCATCGGGCCATCCGGTCAGCAACACGATTTTCACGAGCGGGTATGATTTGTCGGTCTCGTCTGGCGGCATCGGCTTGAGAAATAAGTTTTCCGGCGGCAGCACGGATTTTGTCTTCTCCGGAGGAGTTGCCAGCACTACAACCCTGCTTTCCAACGGCAACGAAGCTATCTACGCGGGTGGAGCGGCGGTCTCGACAACCGTAGATGCCGGCGGCCTGCAAACCATCTCCGGCGGCGCGGCGAGCAGCAGCATTATCAGCAGCGGCGGTTACCAATTCCTGGATTCGGGTTCAGCTAGGAACACGATTATCCGCAATGGCGGCAACCAAACCCTGTTCGCGGGTTCAGCCGCCAACAGCGTCATCAGCAGTGGCGGAGTGCAGGATGTTGAAGGAGGCACGGCGCTCTCAACAATCGTAGGTAACGGCGGCACGCTATTCAACGAGGGCTTGGCGGTCAGCGCAACCATTCGTGCCGGGCTGGAGGTGGATCGTGGTGTCGATAGCGCAAGCACCGTTCTTTCCGGCGGAACCCTGGAGGTTTACGCGGTTGCGAGCGCTACCCAGGTACATTCCGGAGGCGTCGAAATCGTGCTGCCATACGCCGAGGCGCTATCAACCACATTGGATAGCGGCGGCATTCTGGTTGACGTGCCTGGCGCCAGCATCTCCGGTACCATAAATCATGGCGGCAAGATTGTCTCAAACGGTGTGGTGGTGGCCGGTCTTCCACTCTCCTCAGGGGGCTATTACGCCAACCCGGTAAGCAACTTGCATATCTCGGAAGGCGGCGTTGAATACGTACTCTCCGGCGCCCTGGATAGCGCTTCGGTGATCGGAAGCGGCGGGACGCAGCTGGTTTATGGCGTTACAAAACGGGATATCGTATCCGGCACCAGCATCGTGTATTCCGGCGGGGTTACCAGCGCGGCCGTGCTGCTAAATCCGGCGTTGAATTTACCCTTCAGCGGCGCCCCTCCGGTCCCGGCCTACGAGGTTCTATCGGGGGGCAGAGCCTCTGGCACGGTGGTCGGCAATGGCGGCGAATTGCTGATCGGTTCCGGCAGCGAAAGTTTCAACGCTGTTGTCAGAAACGGCGGATATGCTGGTGTCGAAGGCGGTCTCTCAATTGCTACCATCATTCGCGGCGGCGGCGAGGAGGAGGTTTACGGCGGGGGCCGCGCCAACGGCGCCGTCATCAGCCGTGGCGGCATTCAAACCGTGCTCAGCGGCACGGCGAGCCATACGGTGGTGAGCAGCGGCGGCACGCAGGTTGTTTATAGCGATGCAACCGCGAGAGCCACGACAGTATCAAGCGGCGGTTATCTCATCGCGCTGCCGGGTGCCCATGTGACCGGCGCCGTCGCGAGCGGCGGTCATATTGTCTCCACCGGTATCGCCGATTTCCAACCGGTCGGTGGGACCACATTCTATGCCGGTTCCGCATCGGCGCTCGCGGTAGGCTCGAACGGTACATTATTCGTCCTATCGGGCGGCGCCGCCAGCAATACCAAGCTTGGCGCCGGCGCCGATCTTGACGTGTATGCTGGCGGCAAGGCGGTAAGCACCACGATTTCGCAGGATTATGCCGCGCTTTACGTGTATTCCGGCGGCGCCGCGGTAAGCACGACTGTTTCGAATTTCGAAGCAAATTTCGTGGTGGGCGCTGGGGCCACCGCCACCGCTACCGTGCTGAATGCGGCTGACGGCGTGGATTCGGGCGGCAAGGTCTTTGGCACCACCATTGAGAATGGCGGGTCTTTGCTGGTGGTCTCCGGCGGCGTTGCTTCGGGCACGATTCTGAGCGGCGGCTTCGCCTTTCTAGACGTGTTCGGGGCCACCGCCCTGAAGACGACGATCAAGAGCGGCGGGTTTTTTACGGTCGAAAGCGGCGGGATCGCCAGCGGCACCACCATCGCCGGTGGCACGCTGGATGTCGGCTCCGGCGGCAGCGCCGGCAATGCGGTCACCTTCAGCGGCGCTGGCGGCGCGCTGATCGCGGAATCAACCATCCCGAATGCAACAATCTCCGGCTTTGTCGCCGGCGATGAGATAGAGCTCTATAGCGTCACCTACGTCTCCGGCGCCACTGCTACCGTGAAAACCGCTGGGGTCGTCACCGTTTCGGAGGGCGGGAAGAGCTATCACTTGAACATCGCCGG
>JAMFRY010000119.1 GCA_026225015.1 Alphaproteobacteria bacterium | reverse complement strand
CCAGCCCGTGCGCTGAAGCGATATTGATGATCCGCCCCCATTTTTTGGCCTTCATCCCTGGAATCGCGAACCTCATGCCATAGAAAACCGCCGAAAGATTGATCGCGATGATGGCGTCCCATTTCGCTTCAGGAAACTCCTCAATCGGCGCGACGAACTGAATGCCGGCATTGTTGACCAGAACATCCAGGCTTCCCAGGTCATCCTGCGTTTTCTTCACAATCGCCGCGACCTGATCGGGCTTGCTCAAATCCGCGCCGTCATACGCAACCTTCACCTTGAATTCGGCCGCCAGTTCCGCGCGCAATTTCTCGATTACGCCGGCATCGCCGAACCCGTTCAGCATGATATCGGCGCCGTCCGCGGCCAATGCCCGGGCGATCCCGAGACCAATTCCGCTGGTCGAACCCGTGACCAGCGCCACCTTTCCGTTAAGAGCCATGTTTCACCCCTTCGTTGTAAATCAGGCGAGATAATCGTGCAGAACCTTGCCGTAGGGCAGGGTCAGATCGGCGCAAAGATGGCTGCCGTAGAGAATTTTCCGTACCGGCAAATCCGCCAGGCGGCAATTCGCATGCGGCACCAGATGCAACCGCGCCTCTCCGATGAAGGCATATTTCAGGTCGATATCCTCCAGATGATAGCCGACAAGCTGCGCAACTTTCGGCGAACCATCAACATCGGGGAGGAATTTGAGGTTTACGTTGAGCTTTTTCATCCCCTCAACCGTCTTTGCATGGTCCAACGGGGTGGTTTTGTAGACCATTGTCCCCAACGCGACCCGCTCCTCGTCATAATGCAAAGTCCCGGTCAGGGTCTCATGAATGACCTTCAGCCGTGGAACGCCATATTTTTTGGGAAAGCCCCATATCTCGCGCCCGCCGGTGGTCGGTGATTCGTCATCCAGAAACATCATGACGCTGAAATTGCATTTTACGCCGTTATAGAGGGCAGCGATTCCGCAGCCGCTTTCCTCATAATCGCCAAATCCGGTCGAATCCGGCATTTTCATCCACTCGAAAAACACATCATTTCCGTCGGGCTCCAACGGTTCCGGCAGAAACCGCCGCAATGCCTCGGGGTCCGTCTCGTAATGAATAAGAAGATATTCCCGGTTGATGAAACGGAACGGACCTTTGGGATAGCTTGGGCTGGCGAGGGGCATGGACGGGGCGGCCAGGATTTCGTCACGGGTCATTCAGGTCCTCCGGGTTGCTTTTCCCTATTTAGGATGATTGTACCGATTGTTCATGTGACGTTTATGTCACGATAAATTCCCCGGCTTCAACTTAATCAGCACCTAGATGTAGATGAACCAAAAGCCATTCGTCATCCGGAGAGCACCGCATGGATATGTCCCTTGACCCCAGAGTCCCGCTTCGCAAGCCGGTCAATCCGTTAAAATCCATCGACCGGCCAAAGGGCTGCGACGGCATCAGTCTGGTTTTGCAGGGCGGGGGGGCGTTGGGCGCCTACCAGGCCGGCGTGTATCAGGCGCTGCACGAGGCCGGGCTGGAGCCGGATTGGGTTGCCGGCGTGTCCATCGGCGCCATAAATTCGGCGATCATTGCCGGCAATCCGCGGGAGAAACGGCTGGAGCGGCTGGAGCAGTTCTGGACCACGATTACCGCCCACGATCCGCTCACCGTCTGGCCGGAAGGCGATGCCCCCCGAAAGGCGCGCAACGCGCTCTCGGCGATGAGCGCAATGCTGTTCGGCCAGCCTGGGTTTTTCAGGCCCAATCTCGTCAATGCCTGGTCGGCCCAGCGCGGCGCCAAGACCGCAACCTCGTTCTACGACAGCTCGCCGCTGCATCATTCACTGCTAAAACTCGTCGATTTCGAGCTTCTCAACAGCGGCACGACCCGATTCGCGGTGGGCGCGGTAGATGTCGAGACCGCGAATTTCGCCTATTTCGACAATGCGAGCGTTGTGATTACGCCAGAACATGTGATGGCGAGCGGCGCCCTGCCGCCGGCTTTGCCCATGGTGCGGATCGGCAAGGACTATTTCTGGGATGGCGGGCTGGTCTCGAACACCCCGCTACTGCATCTCCTCGAAAATTGCGGGTCGCAGAACACCCTGGTCTTCCAGGTCGATCTGTTCAGCGCCAGAGGAGACATTCCGCGCGACATGCCGGAAGTCCTCACCCGGCTGAAGGATATCCAATACTCCTCTCGCACCCGCACGATGACCGACCATTATACCCGTGTCCATAAGCTCCAGCAGGCATTGCGCGACGCCTTGGCGCTCATCCCGCAGGACCGGCTTAGCCCCGAACAACGCGAGCATAAGGCCGAATTGGATCACCTGCCCGCGATCAACATCATCCAGCTCATCTACCGCCAGAAGGCCTATGAAGGCGACGCCAAGGATTATGAATTCAGCCGGCTTTCCATGAAGGATCACTGGCGCACCGGCTATTTCGACACGCGCAACACCCTGCAACACAAGGATTGGCTCACAATTTCCGAGCTCGACGATGGCATCGCTACCCACGATATCCACCGCGACGGCGCGTAGTCCCGGCGCAGCGCCGGCTTCAGGCCCCCATCTCGGCCCCCATCTTGGCCTGGCTCCCCGATCGTGCCAACTCATGGTTGCGTAGCCTCTGGAGTCGATGGCGTTGAGTGACCTTTTTGCCGGCAATGCGGCGGAGCAGAAATACTCCGCGAAGGATATCGAGGTGCTGGAAGGGCTTGAACCCGTCCGGCGGCGGCCGGGTATGTATATCGGCGGCACCGACGAGAACGCGCTGCACCATCTTGCCTCCGAAATCCTCGACAACGCCATGGATGAGGCCGTGGCCGGCCATGCCAGTCTTATCGAAGTGACCCTTGCCCCCGGCAATTGCCTGACCGTTCGCGATAACGGGCGGGGCATCCCGGTAGACCCGCACCCCAAATTCAAGAACAAATCGGCTCTGGAAGTCATCCTGACCACGCTGCATTCGGGGGCAAAATTTTCCGGCAAGGCATATGCCACATCCGGCGGCCTGCACGGGGTGGGATCCTCCGTCGTCAACGCGCTGTCCTCGAGCTTCACGGCCGAGGTGGCGCTCGACAAACGGCTTTGGCGGCAGGATTATGCGCGTGGCACGCCGAAAACCAAGCTCATCGATGCCGGCCCGATCCAAAACCGGCGCGGCACCACCATCCGCTTCGTGCCGGATAGCGAGATTTTCGGGGATAAACATTTTGTGCCCGCCCGGCTTTACCGGCTGTGCCGGTCCAAGGCCTATCTGTTTCGCGGCGTGCGCATCAAATGGTCGGTCGATGCGGCGCTGTTGAAGGGTGACTCCGAAACGCCCGCGTCTGCGGAGTTGCATTTTCCGGGCGGCTTGCGGGATTCGCTGCAAGCGGAATTGAACGGCTCGCCGCTGGTTCTGCCGGCGATCTGGGCCGGCGAGGCCAACCTGCCCAATGCGCCGGACGGCGCCACGCAAGGCAAGCTTGAATGGGCCTGCGCCTGGATGGAGCGTGGCGAGGCCATGCTGGATACCTATTGCAACACGGTCCCCACCCCCCTGGGCGGCACGCATGAAGCCGGCTTCCGTAGCGCATTGCTGAAAGGGTTGCGGGCCTGGGCGGAGAGCCGCGGCAACAAGCGCGGCGCGCAGATCATCGGCGAGGACGTCACCGGCGCGCTGGCGGCAAAATTCTCCCTGTTTGTCCGCGATCCCCAGTTCCAGGGCCAGACGAAGGAGAAGCTAACCTCTCCGGAAGCCGGCAAGCTCACCGAAGTCTCGCTGCGGGACCGATTCGATCATTTCCTGGCAGGCGATCCGCAAGCGGCTGACAACTTGTTAGCCTTTGTGATCGACCGCGCCGAAGAGCGTATCCGCCGCAAGGAAAGCAAGGATACCGCCCGCAAATCCGCCACGCGCCGGTTGCGCCTGCCCGGCAAGCTTGCCGACTGCGTTAGGGAAAACGCCGAGGGCACGGAGATTTTTCTGGTTGAGGGCGATTCGGCCGGCGGTTCTGCGAAACAGGCAAGGGACCGCAACACCCAGGCGATCCTGCCGTTGCGGGGCAAGATTCTCAATGTTGCGTCCGCCTCCGCCGACAAGCTCCGACAGAACCAGGAGCTGAAGGACTTGATCGAAGCGCTCGGCTGCGGCGTTGGAAACAGCTTCAACCTTGCCACTCTGCGCTATGAACGCGTCATCATCATGACCGACGCCGATGTCGACGGCGCCCATATCGCCAGCCTGCTGATGACCTTCTTTTATCGCGAACTTCCCGAACTCATCCGGCACGGGCATATTTATCTGGCCCAGCCCCCGCTCTTCCGGCTTACCCAGGGCGCCAAAAGCGTCTACGCCATGGACGACGCCGCAAGGGAGAAATTGCTGAAAACCTTCAAACCGGGCGCTAAGATCGAGGTGAGCCGATTCAAGGGCCTAGGTGAAATGCCGCCGGCAATGCTGAAGGATACCACGATGGATCCCAAAAAACGCATTTTGTTGAGAATCATCGCCAATCCCGAATCGCGGGCTTTTACCGCTGAACGGGTAGAATGCCTGATGGGCAAGCGGCCGGAACTACGCTTCCAGTTCATCCAGGAAAACGCGCGATCGGTTCAGGAGTTGGATATTTAGGAAGAACTTGTTCTTCTGAATCGTAGGGCGGATAAGCGTAGCGTCATCCGCCACCTTGGCTGGCAGAAGCGGCGGATGGCGCTGCGCTAGCCGCGCGCCGCTTATCCGCCCGACGCCGAGTCGCCCGTATCATGGGCAAAGCGCAGCGAAGCCTATCAATGCGTCACTTTTTCAAACAAAAACGGCCGATTCCGGTCACCCCCCAAAAGAAAATGCAGCCTGGTTTTGCATAGGCTGCATTCGCGCAAACTAACGACTCGGCTGCTCGGATTTCAGACGATCTTTTTCAGCGAAGGCGAGGCCTTGAAGCGCACGGTTTTGCCAGCCTTTACCTTGATCTCTTCCCCGGTGCGCGGGTTCACACCCTTGCGCGCCTTGGTCTTGCGCACCGTGAACGTGCCGAAGCTCGGCAGGGTAAATTTTCCGTTCTTTTTCAGGTCCTTAACGATCGCCTCGATCAGATCCGCGGCCGCGCGGTTGGCTGCCACACCGGTGATTTCCGCGGAATTCTGAATAACTTCTGCAATAAAAGCTTTAGACATCGGTTAGCCTCTTTCCTGTTCAACAGCACCGTCGGATCTACTGCCCGCGGGCCGAAATTATCATGTAAAAACGCCGACGAGCCATCCTCGCAAATTGGCGCGTCTGCAAAGTAGTAGCCTGCACCTGCAAAGAACGCTAGCCCCGGACGAACGTTCCGGGCAAATCCGATAGAAATTTCGTTATATATTTCAGGTTGCGTTGCAAAAAACTGTGGATAATGGTGCCCAGGACTGGAATTGAACCAGTGACACTGCGATTTTCAGTCGCATGCTCTACCAACTGAGCTACCTGGGCACACGCACCGTCACGTCATATTGCCAGGTGGTGCTGTCACAGGGAATTGAACCCTGGACCTCTTCATTACCAATGAAGTGCTCTACCCCTGAGCTATGACAGCAAAATCCGGCAAACTGGCGCGGTTCCTAAGCTTTATACGAATATGGCGCAACCCCGGCCAACCGCAATTATCCGGAAAGGGACCGGCATTTTATGGTCCTATCCGCGCATCGCGCGATGGTGCGACATGCGCTGCAACGGATTAAGTTTCTGTTATTGACTGAGTCTAGGATTGCGGCGCCAATGGGGCTAACCCAGCCGGCCATGCGACAATGGCTCCTCGGGAAGCAGTTCATGAGTCCCCGTCAACTAGTTGAATTTACGGATTTTTTTAATTCGGATCGAAGCTCGGCTGACCGGGCCTGGAAAAAAAGAGCCGGCGGATCGCCTTAAGTTGGTGGCTTGGCCGCTCCGATCCGACCAATCGTCCCGTCCGGCAGATCGCTCCACCCCTGATTTGCGCACGTTGGTTGAAAAGCTGACGAGACGGCATGCGGCGCGCGGGGCGATCGCCAAGATTTGGCAAACCATGCCGGTCAAGGAGCCCCCGGTCTACACCGTTTTGCTGGCACTCGGCGCCTGGGCGCTGATCATTCTGATCTCGGTTGGTCTTTTCATGACAGACGGATCCGCCATGTGATGGGCTCTTGACGTCCACCGATGCTCTCGGCTTGTACAATCCATGCCGAATCAGCAAAAACTCACGCCCAGCAAAGCCGAACGGGATGCGGCGATCCGCGCCCAACAGGAAGCCGAGGCGCTGCGGGACAATCTCAAGCGCCGGAAAGCCCAAAGCCGCGCCCGGGAAACCAAAAAGCCGGGAAAGGATTCGGAATAATGCCCGTTATGCCCGATCACTGGATTCGGAAAATGGCGGCCGAGTCGGCCATGATCGAGCCGTTTGTGGAAACCCAGAAGCGTGATGGCGTTATCTCCTACGGACTTTCCTCCTATGGCTATGACGCGCGCTGCGCCGAGCATTTCAAGATTTTCACCAACGTAGATAGCGCCATCGTCGATCCCAAAGCCTTCAATCCGGCAAGCTTTGTCAACCGCACCGGTCCGGTCTGCATTATCCCCCCCAACAGCTTCGCGCTCACCCACACCGTGGAATATTTCAGGATCCCCCGGGATATCCTGGTCATCTGCCTCGGCAAATCGACCTATGCCCGCTGCGGCATCATCGTGAACGTCACGCCGCTGGAACCGGAATGGGAGGGCCAGGTCACCATCGAAATCTCCAACACCACGCCGCTTCCCGCCAAAATCTATGCCGGCGAAGGCATCTGCCAGTTCCTGTTCCTGCAAGGTGCGGCACCTTGCGAGGTCAGCTATGCTGACAAAGCAGGTAAATATATGGGACAGCGCGGCGTTGCCTTGCCAAGGATGTAGGCCATGGACAGCATCATAGTCACCGGCGGAGTCCCGCTCTCCGGCACCATCACCATCTCCGGCGCCAAGAACGCCGCACTCCCGCTGATGACCTGCGGCCTGCTGACGGATGAGCGGCTTACCTTGTCCAACGTCGCCAGGCTCGCCGATCTGCGCACCATGTCGGATCTGCTGGCCCAGCACGGAATCGACGTGACTCCCACCAGCGAAGATGGCCGCACTTTGGCCATTGGCGGCGCCATCACCAACACCCAGGCCCCGTATGATATCGTAAGCAAGATGCGCGCTTCAGTCCTGGTGCTCGGCCCCCTGCTCGCGCGCTGCCGCGAGGCCAGGGTATCGCTTCCCGGCGGCTGCGGCATCGGTACGCGGCCGGTGGATTTGCATCTGAAGGGGCTCGAAGCCATGGGCGCCGTCATCGAGCTCGATGCCGGCTATATCAACGCCACGGCGCCGGCCGGCCTGCACGGCGCGAATATCGTCTTTCCCTTCGTCTCCGTCGGCGCCACTGAAAATCTTCTAATGGCCGCTTCGCTTGCCGATGGCGTCACCATCCTCAAGAACGCCGCGCGCGAACCGGAAATTTCCGATCTTGTGCTTTGCCTCACCGCGATGGGCGCCAAGATCGAGGGGATCGGCACCGATACGCTCACCATCGAAGGGCAGAAATCTTTGCACGGCGCCAGCCACGCCATTTTGCCCGACCGTATCGAAACCGGCACCTATGCCTGCGCCGCAGCGATCACCGGCGGCAAGGTGTTCCTTGAGAATGCGCGCACCGAAGACCTCGAATCGGTCATCTCCGCGCTGCGGGAAGCAGGCATCCTGGTCACGCCCGGCGAAAACGGCTTCTGGGTTGAGCGGCGGAACCAGCTGCGCGGCATCGACGTGATGACCGAACCCTATCCCGGCTTTCCGACCGATATGCAGGCGCAGTTCATGGCCTTGATGGCAATCGCCGAAGGCGCGTCAATGGTGACCGAGACCATTTTCGAAAACCGCTTCATGCATGTGCCGGAGCTGAACCGGATGGGGGCGCGCATCAATGCGCATGGCGCATCGGCGATCATCCGCGGCGTCTCGAAACTCTCCGGCGCGCAGGTCATGGCAACCGATTTGCGCGCATCGGTTTCCCTGGTCCTGGCCGGCCTCGCCGCCACCGGCGAGACCACCATCAGCCGGGTCTATCACCTGGATCGCGGCTATGAGTCGGTTGAGCAAAAACTGGCCGGCTGCGGGGCCAGAATCGAACGGGTAAACTGATCGAACGGGTAAACTGATCGAGCGGGTGAATTGATCGTATGGCCAAATTAGGCAGGCCGTTGCAGCGGCGCGTCATTCGCCTCCAGTAGCGCCAGCAAGCCCTCGATAATCTGTAGCGGGGTGGGCGGGCAGCCGGAGATGAACAGGTCGATCGGCAGAATCGATTCGGCGCCGCCGGTAATGGCGGGCGAGCCCTTGAAGACTCCGCCATCCACCGCGCAATCCCCAACTGCGATCACCAGCACAGGCTCCGGCATCGCTTCGCGAGTCTCAAGCACCGCATCACGCATATTGCGGGCGGCAACGCCGGTAATCAGCAAAATATCGGCATGGCGCGGGCTTGGCGTGAAGCTCAGCCCGTATTGGGTGAGATCGTAGATCATATTCTGGGTGGCGCGCAGTTCCAGCTCGCAGCCATTGCAGCTACCCGCGGCCACATGGCGGATGGCGAGGCTGCGGCCCAGCCGGCGTTGGCCCGCGTCTTTCAGGCGCAAGGCCAAGGCACTCGCCATTGCCGCATCCGGCTCGGGCGGCCCCGGCGGGCGGCGTAGCAAATGGCGGGCAAGGGTCGACCAGACCATTACAAATCCACTCCTGAATAAGAGGCGTTGATCGACTTGTTGATCAACGGAAAATCGGCAACGATGGCGGTCGCGGCGGCCTGTTCGAGCAGCGGCCAGTGCAGCGTGCTGGCGTCGGCCACGAAAATATCGGTAATCATGCCGGAATCGAGCTGCATCCAATGCCAGACCGGCCCGCGGAAACTCTCCGCCACGGCATAGCCTTCCCCGCTGCCCGCCGGCGGTGCGGCTGAAATTTGCCCCGGCGGCAGGCCCGCGAGGAAATTGCGGATCAGCCTGGTGCTCTCGATCAGCTCCGCAATTCTTATCCTGATCCGCGCGGCAACGTCGCCGTCGGTCTCGACCGGAATATGCAGCGTTATTGCGTCATAGGGCGGATAGCCGGGCGCCTGCCTGGCATCGGCAATTCGCCCGGAGGCGCGGCCAACAAATCCGCCAGCGGCGTAGGTTTGCGCCAGCTCGCATGAAATCAGGCCAGTACCCACCAGCCGGTCCTGCAGGCTGGCATAATCCTCGAAAACCCTGGTCAGGGACGGCAACTCGGTTTGCAGCGCCGCCAGCGCGGTTTCGATCGCTTGGGTACCGCCATCGTTGATATCGGCGGCAACCCCGCCGGGGATCACCATATCCATCATTAGCCGATGCCCGAAGGCGGTTCTCGCCGCCGCGCAAAGCGCCTCGCGGTGCCAGGTGAACCGCGCATCCAGAAAGGCAAAACCGGCATCGCCCGCAATCGCGCCGATATCGCCGGCGTGATTCGCGATGCGCTCAATCTCCGCCATCACGGCCCTTAGATATTGCGCGCGCGGCGGCGCGGTGAACTCCAAAGCCGCCTCAGCCGCCAATGCGAAGGCGATGGAATGCGCCACCGTCGCATCGCCCGAAATACGCGCCGCAAAGCGCGCCGCCAGCCTTGGCGATTTGCCGCGCATCAGCGCCAGCGTGCCTTTATGGGAATAGCCCAGCCTGGCCTGCAACTTCAGCACCTGCTCGCCGCGCAGCGAGAACCGGAAATGCCCCGGCTCGATAATGCCCGCATGGACCGGACCCACCGCCATCTGATGCACACCCTCGCCAGGGGCAGACTCAAAATCCGGCCACGCCTGGCCGGCCGAGGCGCGGCCGGCCAAGGCGCCCTTGCCGTCGGCGCCGCGAAATTGCTCGATCGCGGTGCGCTGCAAATTCGCGCCGCTCGCGACATCGCCATTCAGGTCATGCGCGAGGCGCTCAAACCATGCCGCGCCCGGAAAGCGCGGCGAGAGTGCCGGGTAGGCGCCATCCAGCAACGCGGTCGCGACCAGCTCATGCTCAAACAGCGCAAAAGCGAGGCCGCCGCTGGTCCAGAGCGCGATGAAGGCGCCGGTGAGGCTTTGCCATTCCGCGATGCTGCAAAGCCTTCGGGGGGCCGGCCACGTCATTGGAGCGCCGCCGCAATGCCGGAAAGGGCGCGCACCAGCGGCCAGGGCATGGCAAAGGCCAGCACCAAGGCGACCAGCAGATGCAGCCCAACCAGGCTGATATCCGCGCCGGCCTTACCTGGTTTGCTCGCTGCCGGCGGCATGCCGAACAAAAGCGGCCCGATCTGGCGGATCACGGCAATCGCGCAGATCACCAGACCCAGCCCCAACGGCAAGGAGAAGAGCGGCGCGCGCTGAATGGTCTGGCTCACAATCAGGAACTCGCTGGTGAACAAGCCGGAAGGCGGCAGGCCGGTCAAGGCGAAGATGGACAGGCCCAGCAGCCAGGCCAAAGGCTTGTTGGTGGCCATCAATCCACGCAGCCGGCTGAAGTTGAAATCCTCCGGCGCTGCGCCGCCGCGCAGGGAAGCGGCGCGAATCAAGGCCTGGAACAAAGCCGATTTGATCAACGTGTGCAGCAGCATGTGCAACAGTCCGGCGAAAATCGCCGTAGCCCCGCCAATTCCGAACGCAAAGGCGGCAAGCCCGGTATGCTCAATGGAAGAAAAGCCGAAAAACCGCCTGGCGTCGCGCCGCCGCCACAGGCTGAACGCGGTGAGCAGCAGCGAGGCCACGCCGAGGGCCAGCAAAAACGCGCCGGGCTGCATGGCGCCATGGCCGGACTCGCCAAGGCTGGCTGCATAGGTGCCCTGCATCATGTGCCGGAACCGCAACAGGGCGATCAGCGGAACATTCAGCATTAGCCCGCTGAGCACCGCGCTCAACGGCGCCGGACCTTCCGCATAGGCATCGGGCAGCCAGCCATGCAGTGGCACCAGCGCAGCCTTGGTGCCATAGCCGAACAGGAGAAATACGAAGGCCAGGGTCATCAACCTGCCATCCAGCCGGCCGGCATTCTGCGTCAAGGCGGCGAAACTCATCGCCTGCACGCCCTCGCCCAAGGCCTGTTGCGCCGCGAGATACGTCACCATGGTGCCGAGCAGCGCCAGCGCAATGCCGACGCCGCCCAGGATGAAATATTTCCACGCCGCCTCCAGCCCGAAAGCGGTGCGCGCCAGGCTGACGCCCAGACAGGCGGCAATCGTCGCCCCCTCCACCGCCACCCATAACAGCCCGATATTGTCGGCATACAAACCGAGCAGCGTGGCGCCGAGCAGAATTTGGGTCATCGCATGATAAACCCGCCAGCGGCGGATGCTGAAAGTTGAGATTTCGCCGCGCACGAAGCCGATATTGGCCATCGCTGTGGTCAGCCCGACAAAGCCGGTGAGGACGCCGAAAATCATGCCGAGCGGATCTGCCAACAACAAGCCGCCGCCGGGACTTTCCGGTACGGCCAGCGTAAGGCCGAAAAGCACGGCGCAGACCGCCAGATTCGCATAGGCGCCGCGCAACGGCGTGCCAATGAAGCCGAGCCCCAAGGCGGCGAGAAACGGCAGCAACACGGCAGCCAGCGCGGCGCTCATCGTCCGCGTTTCTCGATTTCCTCGATGCCGGTCAAATCCAGCGAGTCGAAATGCTCGCGCACCCGAAACACGAAGACCCCGAGGACAAGAAACGCCATCAGCACCAGCAACGCCACGGAAAACTCCGCGACGAAGGGCATGCCCGGCATGCCGATCGCCGCCAGCACCAGGCCGTTTTCGGTGGACAGAAAGCCGATCACCTGGGCCAGCGCATTCCGCCGCGTCGTCATCACCGAAAGGCCAAGCAGCACCACCGAGAGCGCCAGCGCCAAATCCTCGCGTGTCAGATTCAGTGAACCAGTCGTGGCCGGCAGCACGACCAGCACGGCAATGCCGATCAGCGCCACGCCGAGGATCATCGAAACACCAACAGGCATCGCCGTCTCCACCGCCCGGATGAGGTTCAACCGATGCATGATGCGCCGCAACGCGACCGGCAGCAGGATCGCCTTGATCGTAAGCGTAATGCCGCCGGTAAGATAAAGATCCGCCGAATGCTGCGCATAGCCCTGCCAGAAGGCAGCGCCGCTCAATATGAACGCCTCCGCCTCATACAGCGAGATCATCGCCGCCAGCCGCCGCTGCGAGAGCAAGGCGAAGGCGCAAAGCAGCATCAGACCGCCGAGCAGATGCGCGAGCGCGTAATCCTGGGTCATCCGTTTAATCGCCCTGCGACGAACAGAAAGATCGCAGAAAGCAGGCCGAGCAGCAGCGCCACCCCGAGAAACTCCGGCACCCGGAACACCCGCATTTTGGCGGTGGAAACCTCCAGCAGGCTAAGCGCGCCCGCCAGGAAGACAAGCTTCACGCCCCAGATCAGCAAACCGCCAACCCAGGAGAGCGGCGCGCCGGCCTGCGCCATGCCGAAGGGCAGGAATAAGGTGCCGATCAGGCAGAACCACACCATCAGCCGCAGACAGGCGGTGTAATGAAACAGCGCCAGATAGCGCCCGGAATATTCCAGCACCATGGCCTCATGCACCATGCCGAGTTCAAGATGGCCGGCCGGATTATCCACCGGAATGCGCCCGGTTTCTGTAACCGCCACCGCTAGCATGGCGGCCAAGGCAAAACCCAGCGACACGGATATCCCCACGCCGGAGCTTAAATATTGCGCAATGCCATCCACCGTCGGGTCGCCGGTGATAAGTACGAAGGTCAGCACCATCACGAGCAGGGCGGCCTCGGCGAAGATGCCGAACAGGGCCTCCCTTCCCGCCCCCGCGCCGCCAAAGCCGAAGCCGGTTTCCAAGCCCGCAAGCATGGTCGCGGCGCGTGATAAGGCGAACAACCCGACCAGCGTAATGAAATCGCCATAGGGCGCGGTAAGCAGATTGAGCGCGAATCCAGGCACCGGCAGGGCGCAGGCGGCAATGGCGGCAAAGCTGGCAAACGGCCAGACTTTATACAGCTCCGTCGCATTATCGGGAATCAACGGCGTTTTGCGGATCAGCTTGCGCAAATCAAGGTAGGGCTGCAACACTGGCGGCCCGCGCCTGCCCAGGAGTCGGGCCCGGAATTTGGTTACGAGCCCCATCAGCAGTGGCGCCAGGCCAAACATGGCGGCTACGTGCATCGTTGTGGCCAGCAGACGGAGGAAGAACAAAAACATCAGCCGTCCTGCCCCAAGCCCAGCACCAGCAAGGTCATTACCAGCGCCGCGAACACGAAGGCGAGGCGTTGGCGGATCGTGGCGCGGCGGACCCGCTCGGCCAGCCTCACGAAGAACTGATCGAGCCGGATCAGCGGCAGCAGCACATATTTCTCCCCCGGATCACGGCCTTGATGGTCCAGCAATATGCCGCCCAAGGCTCTTCGCACAGGTTCGGCAAAGCCGGTGGCGCTGGGCTGGGTTAGCGGGTCGCCAAAAGGCATCCAAGCTGGCGGCCGGCCGAAACCGCCATTCCAGGGCAGCACCTCACGCTCGCCGCGCACGCCGAAGCGCCGCAATAACAGGTAAGCGCCGCCCGCCAGCGCCAGTAGCAGAATCGCCAGCTGGGACGGGGTATAGGCCAAAGCTTGCGGCAGCCCACTAGGAACCAGTTGCGAAATCGCCGGTTGCATCAAATAAAGCAGCAGGCTTGGCGCCAGCGCCACCGCCAGGCAGAGCACCCCGAGCAGCGCCATGGCGATCAACGTGCGTTTTTCGGCTTCCTCCGCGGCCGCCGCGCGCAAGGTTCGGGGCCGGCCGAGAAACCCGATGCCGATCATCCGCACCGCGGCTGCCAGCGCCAGCCCGGCGCTCATGCCCAATATGGCGAGCAAAGCAGTGAACCCGATCCACGCCAGAATGCCGCCGCCGCCCGCCGCGGCAATCACTGCGTGCAGCAGCAGAAACTCCGGCGCGAAACCAGGAGAGAGCGGAAGTGCGGCCATGCCCGAGGCGCCGAGCAGCATCAGAATTCCCAATTGCGGCATGCCCCGCATCAGCCCGCCCAGCCAATCCAGCGACGTGGTGCCGGTGGCATGCTTTACCGCCCCCGCGCCCAGGAACAACAAAGGTTTGAACAAGGCATGCGCCACCGCGCAGAGCAAGGCGGCCTGAACCGCCAAAACCGCCAGCGCCGGGTCGTCGAGCGCCCGTGCCTCGAGCGCGACGCCAAGCCCAACCGAGATCAACCCAACATGCTCCACCGTGGAACAGGCGAGCATTGTTTTCAGCTCCACTTCCAGCACGGCGCGCAGGCTTCCGATCAAGACCGAGGCGGCGCCGGCAACCATCAGCGCCACGCCCCACCAGGGCGCAATCTCCGCGCCGTATACGATGAAGCCGTACCGGATGATGATATAGAGCGCGACTTTTACCATCCCGCCGGACATCACCGCAGAGACGCCGGCCGAGGGCGCCGGATGCGCGCGCGGCAGCCAGCTATATAAAGGCGCCAGGCCAGCCTTCGCCCCGGCTCCCAGCAGGAGCAAGGCAAAAGCGATATTGCCGGCGGGCAGAAATAGCGCGGGAATCAGACAAGCGGCTGAAAATAAAGCAATTCCCGCATAAAGGGTAGCGGGCTCACGGGCGCCGGGCAGACGGGAAGCGGATTGGCGGGCGCCGGGCTCCCGGCTGCCCCGCACCACCAGCAGCCAGGATGCAGCACTCATCAGCTCGAAACCGAGAATCAATGCAAAACCATCAGCTGCCAGCAAAGCCAAAATCATGCCGAGCACGAAGGTCCAGTAGGTGCCGGATTTCCACTCCGATGCGACGGCGCTGGCCACCACCTGCGGCGCCAACATGCACAAAAACAGCAGTGACAGCGGATCGATGCCCAAATGCATCCCCTGCCCCGGCAACCCAACCATGAGGTTCAGTGTGCGAGTCACGGGGTGAAGCTAGCAAACACGCTGGCGCGCCGTAAGCGCTGTTTAAGAGAATGTTATAAAATCAGATTATTACTGAGACGAGCCACCATTCATCAATTGCTGCAGCACCCCAGGCGGCAGCGTAACGGCGTTATAGCCATGCGGCAGGTTGAAATCCGCCACCGGCTGCGGACCGAAGCTTACGGCAGTCGCGGTCACGCTGCCTGATCCATTGGCGTTCTTTCCATTAAAATGCAGCGCCACGCCATGCGCCGTCAAACATGCGGTCGCGGTTCCCTGCTGGGTGATGATCAACCAGTTCTGGCAGGAGAGTCCAGCATATTGCCTGCTCCCCAACATCGTGAACCTCGCATAACGGCCGGCATCGGTAATCTGGTGGGTAATCACCGAGAGATCCGGCGTGTTCACCACGCTGTCCAACTGCGGCACCACCATTTTGGCCGCGCCGGTGGGCAGATCGATCAGAAAATAGGTACCCTGGGCCGGATTGTTGATCCGCGCCCGCTCGTCAACGGCGTCATATTCCAGCTCATAGGACTGATCCGGCCGGCCTGGTGCCGCGAACGCATAGGTGACCGCGACATCGCGATCCGGCAGGATCAGCGGGGCAGTATCGGCATTGGCGGCGCCAATCCCCAGCAGCAACAGCAAAGAGGTAAAAGGCAAATCAAGACTCCTGGCGGCGCATTGCCGCAATTTCCCTCAGCAGCGCCGCCGTTTCCGGGCTGGCGTTAAACCGCGCCGGAAGCTCGACCGCCTCCGCCAGCAGTTTGTGGTACTGCGCCCGCGGAATTTCACGGGCGCCGAAGCGGCTCAGATGGGTGGTAATGAACTGCGTATCAAGCAGCACAAATCCGCCGAGCTTGAGGCGCGCCACCAGATGCACCAGCGCAACCTTCGAGGCGTCGGTCGCCGTGGAGAACATGCTCTCCCCGAAAAACGCGCCGCCCAGACAGGCGCCATACAGGCCGCCCACCAGCCTGCCGCCGAGGCGGGCCTCCACGCTATGCGCAAAGCCCAGCCGGTACAGCTCGATAAAGAGTCTTTCGATCTCCTGGTTGATCCAGGTCTCCGGACGATTCGGCCGCGCCTCCGCGCAGGCGGAAATCGTGGCGGCAAAATCGGTATCCGCGCTGACCTCGAATTTATCGCCACGCAACGTCTTGAGCAGGCTGCGCGGCAGATGAAATTCATCTAACGGCAGAATGCCGCGATGTTCCGGGTCCAGCCAATGCAAAGCCCGGCTGGAGCGCGATTCCGCCATTGGAAACATGCCCAGCCGGTACGCGCGGAGCAGCAGATCGGCTGTCAAGACAAAAGGCCGATTAGACATCAGGGAAGCCTGCCATGAATACAGGTGCCGCAAAAGCCCCGATTTCACTGCCTTCCCCCAAAACACGCTGCCCCGGGTATTGCTACCCGGGGCAGAAGGACGTTTCCTGAATCTCCGGCTTATCGTGCCTTAGCCTTGATTATTGGTTACAGGCCCAGAAATGGCTATGCACCAATCCTTCGTCATAGCCGTCCTGGTTGTGGGAATGGGAAGCTTCCCGGCGCGCCTCGCTCTGTTGCGATGTCGCTCCCGGCGCAATTCTACCCGCAATGGTGGCGGCAACGGCGTAGTTCAGCCCGGCGCCAAGCCGCTGCTTCAGCGACGCGGCAAAACCATCGGGTGCAAAATTCGGGGTAGAACGAGTCAAAGGGCGCATCGGGGTCTCTCCTTCACGCTTGGCTGCAAGCGATGATGTAAATAATTTACAATATTCTTGCGCGATTACATCCGGAAAAACGCCTGATACCTTGGAAATCTGTAAATCGCTTTACAGACGAAGTTTACACCCTGTAAATTCTTTACTATTCCTGCGTCATGGCAAAGCCTATCATCGGCCCCAGTTTGCGCCGGCTGCGCACCGCCCAAGGCCTCAGCCAGCAGAACCTGGCGCAAAAGCTCGGCATTTCCACCAGCTATCTCAACCTCATCGAGCACGACCAGCGCGCGGTTACCGCCAATCTGCTGTTCAAACTCGCGAAAATCCTCGATGTCGACCTCGATACCCTCTCCGGCGACCAGGAGCGCGATTACGAGATCAAGCTGCGCGAGGTCTTCGCGGACCCGCTGCTGGGGATCGAATCGGTGCCGGAGGCGGAAACCCAGGCGATTGCCGCCGCGGCGCCGAATGCGGTGCGGGCGATACTCGCATTGCACCGGGCCTGGGCTGGCGCGCGCGAGGATTCCGATGGCATCACGCTGCCCTCCGGACGCAAAATCCTGCTTCCGAATGAAGAGGTGCGGGATTACTTTCACGATCACGCCAATCACTTTCCCAGCCTGGAAATGGCGGCCGAGGCCATCAGCAACACGCTGCAATCGGCGGTTTTGGGCACCAACCACGCTTTGGCCGAACGCCTGCGGCAAAAACACGGGCTGGTGGTGATCGTGCGGCCGCAGCCCGGATCACTGCGGGTTTATGATCCCAAAGCCCGGCTGCTCACGCTTTCCGAAACCAGCTCGCGGGAAAGCCGCGGCTTTCAGATGGCCTTTCAGCTAGCTTTGTTGGAAACCCGCGAGGCGGTGGAGGCGCTGGTAACAATCGCCGCGCCGACCTCGTCGGATGCCGCGGAATTGCTGCGCGTCGGCCTGCTCAACTATGTCGCCGGCGCCATCATCATGCCCTACGAGCCGTTTATCACTTCGGCGCAGGAGGCGCGCTACGATGTCGATTTCCTCGCCGCCCGCTTCGGCGTGAGCTACGAACAGGCCTGCCACCGCCTCTCCACCTTGCAGCGCACCGGCGCGCGCGGCGTGCCGTTCTTCTTCTTGCGGGTCGACCCGGCCGGCAATGTGAGTAAACGGTTTTCCGCCGCCGGCTTTCCCTTCATGCGCTTTGGCGGCACCTGCCCGCGCTGGATCGTACATTCCGCTTTCGCAACACCCGGCAGCACGCGCGTGCAGGTCGCCGAACTGCCGGATGGCCAGACCTTTCTCTGTTTCGCCCGCGCCATCACCGGCCGCCCCGCCCGCTGGGGCGACCCGCCGCCGGTGCATGTGGTCGCGATGGGCTGCGATATCTCCGAGCGCGAAAACCTGGCTTACAGTGACGGCATCGATGTGGAGAAAGCCGCGGTTGGCATCGGCCTGTCCTGCCGGCTCTGCGAGCGCGAGGACTGCCGCTCCCGCGCCTTCCCCCCGCTCGCCCACCGGTTGACAGTCGATCCGCAAACCACCAGCGCCAGCCCGTATAGTTTCGAGACACGGAAGAAGAATTAGAAAAGAAAGCGGTTCTCGGCGGCCCGGCTCCTCCTTAAATCCGACACTGTGCAGGATGGCCGATCGCAATTGTTTCGGTGCCGGGGAACTGATTCTTAAGGTTTATCAAAGAAAATTCGTTCGCATTTAAACGATGTGAGGTCTCGGTGCCGATAAGCGAACAAAGTGGCGCAAGTTGGATTGGAAAGTACGCGACCGGCCCGGGCGTGTCCGCTGGAACCGAGAATAGGGGGCCAGGCCACATTATCAAGGCTAAGGAAGAGCCTGCGCCACCCGGCAAGAAGAGTAAGGTCGGCAAGGCGGGTTTGCTGACGATGAGTTTCATTGCCCTCGTGGTGGTGGGCCTCGCCGGAGTGGTTTTTTTCCGAGCATTTCCCGGGACCATTGGGTTTCCAGCCTTTCCGGGCCGTGGCGTTACGAAAGTCGCTGTTGCCGAACCGCTCCAATTCATAAAATT